>JAZRGJ010000121.1:0-19117 GCA_045644125.1 Eubacteriales bacterium
GTGCGCCTTAGACCAACTCGGCCATCTCTCCAAAGACTTATCCATTATAGCAGAAGCTTTGCCAAAAGTCAATAGTTTTTTTGAATTTTCAAAAACAAATTTTCTTCATTTAATATATCCTTGTTTTAAAGTTGGGTATGAAAAAATCTCATATTCATATTAAAATAAAAAATATGAATGTACTTGACTTAACATTACAATCGTGTTATGATTGAGTATCATTATATATTAGTTTAGGCTTTTGCCTTAAAATGTTGGAGTTTACTATGGAAATCAAAGTTATTGAAAATGAAAATAAGGTAATTCTACCGAATGAGAGCGAGCTCGGATTTGGAAAATATTTCACCGGTCATATGTTCGTTATGGATTATGAGTCGGGCAAGGGCTGGCACGATGCGCGTATAGTTCCTTTTTCTAATATTTCTTTGCATCCCGCATCTACCGTTTTGCATTACGGCGCAGAAATTTTTGAGGGATTAAAGGCGTATAGAACAGCAGACGGCAACGTTCAGATGTTCAGACCTATGGAAAACATTCGTCGTATGAACGCTTCCGCAGAGCGTATGTGTTTGCCCACAATTGATGAAAACGATGCGATGCAAATACTTGAAACCTACGTCAGACATGAATCGGAGTGGGTTCCTCATTCTTTCGGAACGTCTTTATATCTTCGTCCCTTTATGTACGGAAATGACGAGGTTTTGGGAGTGCACGCAGTAAGCCGTGCAACGTTTATGATCATTGCGTCCCCCAGCGGAAGCTATTATAAAGAGGGAATTAACCCCGTTAAGATTATGATAGAGAACGAGGACGTGCGCACCGTTCGCGGAGGAACGGGAACCGCTAAATGCGGTGGTAATTACGCAGCTTCTACGAGAGCCGGCGAAAGAGCAAACAAAAAAGGTTATTCTCAGGTTTTGTGGCTTGATGGTGTTGAAAGAAAATACATAGAAGAGGTTGGCGCTATGAACGTAATGTTCAAGATTGACGGCGTTGTTGTAACTCCTGCGCTGACCGGTTCGATTCTCCCCGGTATTACCAGAAAATCTTGCATTGAGGTTTTGAGAAAACTCGGTTATAAGGTAGAAGAAAGACTTTTATCTATAGACGAGCTTCTTGACGCTATGAAAAACGGTAAACTCGAGGAAGCTTGGGGATGCGGTACGGCAGCTGTCGTATCTCCCATCGGAAAGCTTATGTTTAACGACGTTGAATATGAAGTAAACGGCGGAAAGATCGGCGCTGTAACTCAGAATCTCTATGACGTTCTTACCGGAATCCAATGGGGTAAGATTGAGGATGAGTTTAATTGGGTTTACAAAATCTAAGTAGATCTTATAAAATGCTCGGCTTGCTTGTGCAGTAATTACCACAAGCAAGCCTTTTTTGTATTTTTGTTTGTACAAAATGTAAAAATTATACTTTATATAAATTTTTATTGACAAAATGCGCGTAAAGGTATAAAATATATATATTATTTATATATAATATGCGACGCGTGATTCTTTGTTTTAAAGCTTTGTTTTTTAACGCAAAGGATTAAAACACGGTTTTATATATCATTAAAAGCTTTCCTTTCCGTAAGCTTCAATCCTCATATAAGGAGAAATAAAATGTCAAAGATTATTGCAAGCGAAAAAGCTCCTGCGGCTATCGGCCCTTATTCACAGGCTATAGTGTGTGGGAATATAGTATTTACTTCAGGACAGATTCCGATCAATCCCGCAAGCGGAAATATTGAGGCCACCGATATCGTGGCGCAAACGGAACAGGTTATGAAAAACCTTGGCGAAGTTTTGTCTGCGGCAGGCTCTTCGTATGAAAAAGCAATCAAAACAACCTGCTTCCTTGCAAACATCTCTGATTTTGCCGCTTTTAACGAGGTTTATGCAAAATATTTCACCGGCAAACCCGCTCGTTCTTGCGTAGCTGTTAAGGATTTGCCGAAAGGCGCTCTCGTTGAAGTTGAGGTCGTTGCGGAAGTATAATCGAAAGAGGTGATTTTGTGAAGGAAAATTTCATACTTAAGAATGAAGAAAGAGCCGTTTTTGCGCTTCGCTCGCTTTATAAGCAGTACGGATACCTTCCCTATAAAATGAGTAAATTCGAGGAATACGATCTTTACGTAAGAAACAAAGATTTCCTCGTAAGCGACAGCGTTATTACGTTTAACGATACGAATGGAAGACTTCTTGCATTAAAGCCTGACGTAACTCTTTCGATAATTAAGAATTCGGGTAGCGATAAAGATTATAAGCAGAAGCTCTATTACAATGAAAACGTATACAGAGTTTCAGAAAGCACGCATCAGTATAAAGAGCTTATGCAAACCGGTATCGAGTGTATCGGCGATATAGACATCAACGATATTTTTGAGGTTGTGTATCTTGCGGCTAAAAGCCTTAGTACGATTTCCTCGGATTTCGTGCTTGATATATCTCATATGGGAGTTTTTTCTTCGATATTAGACAGTATTTCAAACGATGAAATATTCAAAAAAGAAGTTTCAAAACTTATTTCACAGAAAAACAGTCACGAAACGTACGAGCTTTGCAAAAAATACGGAGTATCGGAAGAAGATTCTGAACTTCTCGTTAATTTCATAGGTCTTTACGGTGAATCGGGTAAGGTTATATCAAGTCTTGAGTCGATGATAAAGTCTGATAAGGGCCGCGCGGCTTACGAGGAGCTTAAAGCGCTTTGCGCGCTTCTTGGAAAAACCGAGTTTAAGGATAACGTTAAGCTTGATTTTTCAGTTGTAAACGATATGAATTATTATAACGGAATCGTCTTCAAAGGATTTCTTTTCGGTATAAGCGAGGGCGTTCTTTCAGGTGGAGAATACGGCAGACTCGTGCGTCGTATGGGTAAGGATACTAACGCTATCGGTTTTGCGATTTATATTGATTTGCTTGAAGCGCTTGAAGGCGATGCGAATGAATACGACGTTGACGTTTTGTTGATTTACGATAAGAAAACAAAGGCAGAAACGCTTATAGCAGCTAAAAACGAGATTATAGCTAACGGTGAAAGCGTATCTTGTCAGTTTGCTGTTCCCGAAAAATTGAGATATAAAAAGCTTATAAAGCTTTCGGAGGACTTGAAATGATTAACGTAGCTCTTCCTAAAGGTAGGCTTGGTGAAAAGGTTTACGCAATGTTCGAAGCGGCGGGATATTCGTGTCCCGAAATTAAAGAAGGCGGAAGAAAGCTTATCTTCGAAAACAAAGAGGTTGGAATTCGCTTTTTCTGGGTAAAACCCTCGGACGTTTCTATCTACGTTGAACGAGGCGCCGCTGACATAGGCGTTGCGGGAAAGGATATTCTTCTTGAATACTCACCCGACGTATATGAGCTTCTTGACCTTAACATAGGTAAATGCAGAATGGCGATTGCGGCAAAACGCAATTTTCACGATAATCACCAAAAAACTCTTAAAGTTGCAACCAAGTTCGTAAATATAGCCACGAATTATTATTCTTCGATTTGCCGTGATATAGACATTATAAAGCTTAACGGATCCGTTGAGCTTGCGCCGATACTCTCGCTTTCGGACGTAATCGTTGACATCGTTGAAACCGGCGCAACTTTAAAGGAAAACGATCTTGAAGTTATTGGAACGATAATTCCAATAAGCGCTCGCCTTATTTCGAATAAGGTCAGCTTTAAGTTTAAAACAGAGGAAATAGAGAAAATTCTCACAGGCTTGAAAAAAGAGGTTAAGAATGATTAAGATTTACAAGTACGGCGAGGTTTCGAACAGCGAAATTTTTGCAAGAGATAACATCGCATCAAACGTTGAAGCCGTTGTCAGCGAAATTATTGCCGACGTAATAGCAAATAAAGACGAAGCTCTTTTCAGATATTCAAAAAAATTTGATAGAGCAGAGCTTTCCTCGCTTGAAGTAAGCGAAGCGGAAATCGATGAAGCTTTTTCTCTCGTTGACGACAAGTTCATAGAAATACTCAAGGAAGCTGCGCAAAATATCAGAGCTTTCCATTCAAAACAAGTAAGAAACAGCTTCGTTGTAACGGAGAAAGACGGTGTTGTAACGGGGCAAAAAATCAGCCCTATTGAAAAGGTTGGACTTTACGTTCCCGGAGGAACTGCGGCATATCCCTCTACGGTGTTAATGGATTCAATCCCCGCTAAAATCGCAGGATGCGAGGAAATCGTTATGGTAACTCCTCCCACGAGCGACGGACGAGTTAATCCCGTAATTCTTGCGGCGGCAAAAATCGCCGGTATCGACAGAATTTTCAAAATAGGCGGAGCGCAAGCTGTTGCGGCTTTGGCTTACGGAACGGAAAGCGTTCCAAAGGTTGATAAAATTGTCGGCCCCGGTAACGCATACGTTGCCGAAGCGAAAAAACAAGTGTTCGGCAAGGTTTCTATTGATATGATAGCAGGCCCGTCTGAAATTCTCGTCGTTGCGGATTCAAAATCCAATCCCAAGCATATCGCAGCCGATCTTCTTTCGCAGGCAGAGCATGATAAAATGGCAAGCGCCGTTCTTGTAACGGATAGTCTTGACTTTGCGTGGGCTGTCAATGAAGAAATCGAGTTGCAGATACCCGAGCTTCCCCGTGCGGAAATAGCGAGATATTCGATAGATAATAACGGTAAGATAATAGTTGCCGAGGGCAATATTGATCTTGCGATAGATATAGCAAATGAAATAGCGCCCGAGCATCTTGAGCTTTCTTTGGATAATCCATTTGATTATCTTGAAAAGGTTAAGCACGCAGGCTCTGTGTTTATGGGTAGATACTGTCCCGAAGCGCTTGGCGATTATTTCGCAGGCCCCAATCATACGCTTCCCACAAGCGGCACGGCAAGATTCTCATCAGCGCTCGGCGTTGACGATTTTATAAAGAAAACACAGTTTACATACTACACGAAAGATGCGCTTTCGCTCGTTGCGGATAAGGTTTCTTATTTTGCGAAAAAAGAAGGCCTTGATGCTCACGCAAGAAGCGCAACCGTTCGTTTTGAGGATAACTAATGAGTAAATTTTTCAGCAAAAAATACGAAATGCTTGAAGCATACGTTCCGGGCGAACAGCCTAAGGACCAAAAATACGTAAAGCTGAATACTAACGAATCTCCGTTTCCGCCGTCACCCTCGGTGAGAGAAGCTGTTTTAGAAGAGGTGGACAAGCTTTGCCTTTATTCCGACCCGGAATGTACTCCTCTTGTTTCCGAATGCGCATCTCTTCTCGGTGTCTCGACGGAAGAGGTTCTTATGACCAACGGATCTGACGAGATTTTAAATTTTGCGTTTATGGCGTTTGGAGATAACGACTCACCCTTTGTTTTTCCCGACATAAGTTACGGATTTTATCACGTATTTGCCCGTCTTAACGGAATACCGTATAGAGAAATTCCTTTAAAAGACGATTTTACTGTCGATTACCGTGATTATTTAGACGTAAATGCAAATGTTGTTATAGCTAACCCTAACGCTCCGACCGGTATTGCGCTTCCGCTTTGGCAGATTGAAGAGATAGTTAAATCCAATCCCCGCAACGTCGTTGTGATTGACGAAGCATACGTTGATTTTGGCGCAGAGAGCGCTGTCTCGCTCATACATAAGTACGATAACCTTTTGGTTACTCAAACTTTCTCTAAATCACGTTCAATGGCGGGCGCTCGTTTGGGCTTTGGCGTAGGAAATGCGGATTTGATAAGAGATTTGAATACGCTAAAATATTCTACCAACCCCTATAACGTCAACAGAATGACCATGATCGCAGGTTACAGAGCTTTAGTAGATAACGACTACTATATGAACAACTGCAAGAAAATTATTGAAAATCGCGAATATACGAGATGTGAGCTTCAAAAGCTTGGATTTCAAGTTTTGCCTTCATCTGCGAACTTCCTTTTTGCTAAAAGCGATAAGATCGGCGGGGAAGAGCTTTATCTCGCTCTTAAATCCCGAGGTGTTCTCGTAAGACATTTTTCGAAGCCTAAAATTTCGGATTATAACCGAATTACAATCGGCACTAAAGAGCAAATGGAAATTTTAATTGAAAAAATTGCTACGATTTTGGAGGAGAAAAAATAATGAGAGTATCTGAAATTAACAGAAAAACAGCAGAAACCGACGTATCGCTCAAGCTTTCGCTTGACGGTGTGGGAAATGCCGGTATCGCAACCGGTTGCGGTTTTCTTGATCATATGTTGACGCTTTTTGCAAAACATTCTCATTACGATCTTTCCGTAAGCTGCAAGGGCGACACCGACGTTGACTATCATCACACGGTAGAAGACGTTGCTATTTGCCTTGGCAAAGCCTTTTCGGAAGCGATCGGCGATAAAGCCGGAATAAAGAGATACGGCAGTATAATTCTTCCTATGGACGAAGCCTTGATACTTGTGGCTGTTGATATTTCGGGCCGTGATCATTTGGGTTATGCGCTCGATATTCCGTCGTACAGAGTAGGCGATTTTGATACGGAGCTTTGCGAAGAATTTATGAAAGCTTTCGTTCGTGAAGCAAAAATAACTCTGCACGTAAGACAGCTTGCGGGAACTAATTCTCATCATATAATCGAGGGCGCATTTAAAGCGCTTGGCAGAGCGCTTGCCGCTTCTTCTGAAATAGATGCAAAATTTGCGAATGAAATTCCCTCGACAAAAGGTGTTATTTAATGATTGCTGTAATTGATTACGGAGTCGGAAATCTTTTTTCCTTGACTTCGTCTTTAAAAGCTGTCGGAGCGGAAGCGGTCGTTACTTCTGACAGTGAAACTATAAAAAAAGCTGATAAAATTCTTTTGCCTGGCGTTGGCGCTTTTGAGGATGCTATAGCTAAGCTTCGTGATGCCGGACTTGATAAACTCATTTGCGATGAGGTTGCAAAGGGAAAGAAAATTCTCGGTATATGCCTTGGTATGCAGATGCTTTTTGAAAGAAGCTATGAGTACGGAGTACACGAAGGCCTTGCTTTGTTAAAAGGCGAAATTATCGGTATGGATGGAACGATTCCCTCGAATCTTAAAATTCCGCACATTGGCTGGAATGCGTTGCATATAAAAAACAATCATCCGATATTCAAGTACGTGAAAGAAAACGATAACGTTTATTTCGTCCATTCTTATTACGCAACGGGCTGTGAAGAAAGTCTTCTCGCAAGCGCGGAATACGGAAAAGAATTAACTGCGGCGGTTGCCCTCGGCAATATCGCCGGAACTCAGTTTCATCCGGAAAAAAGCGGAAAAGTCGGACTTGGAATTTTAAAGGCGTTCTCAGAGTGGTAGACAACTTTGCAAGAGAGAGAGATAAATCCCGCAAACGCTTAAATTGGGAGCAGCGAGCGAGCTTTATTATTCACTCTTGCCTGATTTGAAAGGTATTTAAATGAATATACTTCCCGCAATAGATTTATTTGATAAAAAAGCGGTTCGTTTATACAAAGGCGATTATAACGAAATGACCGTTTACAGCGACTCTCCTTTAAGCGTCGCAAAAGATTTTGAAAAGCTCGGCGCAAAATATATACATATCGTTGACCTTGAGGGCGCTAAAGACGGAACGACTCCTAATATCGACGTTGTTCGCAATATAGCTGAAAACACCAATCTTTTCGTTGAGATTGGCGGCGGTATACGTTCGATAGAGGTTCTTGCGAAGTATTTTTCCGCAGGCGTAAAACGAGCAATACTCGGAACGGCAGCGGTAAAGGATGAAGAGTTTTTAAAGAAAAGCATAGAGCTTTACGGTGATAAAATTGCCGTTGGGGCGGATGTTTTGGACGGATATATAAGAGTTAAAGGATGGCTTGAAAAATCGGATTACACGCTTTCCGCCTTCTTCGAAAAAATGCAAAGCTTGGGTGTGAAAACCGTTATTTGCACGGATATTTCAAAGGACGGAGCTATGCGTGGGGCGAATCTTCAGATGTATAAAGAGCTTTCCGAAAAATTTTCTCTTGATATTATCGCTTCGGGCGGCGTTTCTTCGATTGAAGACGTAAAAGCGCTTCGAGATATGAATGTTTCGGGCGCGATTATCGGCAAAGCGTATTATATCGGCGCGATAGATTTAAAAGAAGCTTTAGAGGTAGCGAAATGATAACCAAAAGAATTATACCATGCCTCGATGTTAAGGACGGAAGAGTCGTAAAGGGAGTCAACTTTTTGGGCCTCACCGACGTTTCGTCTCCCACGAAGCTTGCAAAGCTTTATTCAGATACCGGCGCTGACGAATTGGTTTTTTACGATATAACCGCATCAAGCGAGGGAAGAGCGTTATTTACCGATATTCTCACGGAAGTAGCTTCGACGATCTTCATACCTCTTACGGTTGGCGGCGGAATAAACTCTATTGCGGATTTTGACAGAGTTTTAAAATGCGGAGCTGATAAAGTCAGCGTAAATTCCGGCGCAATAAAAAATCCCGCCCTTATAACCGAGGCGGCTAAAAAGTACGGAGATCAATGCGTTGTTCTTTCGGTAGACGTAAAAAGAGTAAGCGGAGAATTTCGTGTCTTTGCCAAAGGCGGCAGAGAAGATACCGGAATGGAAGCTATATCTTGGATCAAACGTGGCGTTGATATGGGCGCAGGTGAGGTCGTTGTAAACTCAATCGATACCGACGGCGCAAAAAACGGATTCGACATTGAACTTTTGGCTCGTGTGTTGGAAGTTGTAAACGTTCCTGTAATCGCTTCAGGCGGAGCAGGAAAAACTGAGGATTTCGTAAATCTTTTTAAAGAACTTCCCGATATTGACGCAGGTCTTGCGGCATCGGTTTTCCATTTTGGAGAAATTGCGATTCCGGACCTCAAAAAAAATCTGAACGACAACGGTATTCTTGTTAGAATGTAGGTGATATTATGATGAACGAAAAAGAAATTAACGAACTTAAATTTGATCAAAACGGGCTTATTCCCGCAGTAGTTGTGGACTCCATAACAAAGGATGTTCTCACCTTGGCTTACATGAATAAGGAAAGCCTTAAAATATCTATGGAAAAAGGGCTTACTTGCTTTTACAGCCGCTCACGCAACGAGCTTTGGCTTAAAGGCGAAACCAGCGGAAATTATCAGCACATAGTTTCAATAAGCGCTGATTGCGATAAAGATGCTCTCGTAGTTGTCGTTGAAAAGGATGGCCCTGCGTGCCACACCGGAACGAATTCTTGCTTTACAAACGAGATTTTTAAAAGCGAAGAGCTTAATCAATTTACACTTGAAGGACTCTATGAGCTTCTTCAGGGAAGAAAAAAAGAAATGCCACAAGGTTCTTACACAACCTATCTTTTTGAAAAGGGAAGAGATAAAATTCTTAAAAAGGTCGGGGAAGAATCAACGGAAGTCATAATCGCCGCAAAAGCAGACGATAAAAAAGAAACGATTTACGAAATCGCCGATCTTGCATATCATGTAATGGTGCTTATGACAGAGATGGGGATAAGCGTTGAGGACGTTCACAGAGAGCTTGCCTCGCGCCACATTATCGACCACAAAGTTAAACAAGAAAAAATGACCAAATAAAGATTGACCTTTTTATTTGACTTATATTTAATTTTAGTATGATTTGGGAGACCTTGAAATGAATTTGAAAGTTTTAAAATTTGGCGGAAGCTCGCTTGCAGATGCAGAGCATTTCCGTGCAGTTGCCGATATTGTAAAAAGTGAGCCGAACAGACGTTACGTAGTTGCGTCTGCTCCCGGTAAAAGATTTTCCTCGGATACAAAAGTTACCGATATGCTTTATAAGTGCTATGAGCTTATAGTTGCGGAAGAGAGCTATACCGATGTTTTCAATGCAATCATAGAAAGATATAATGATATTATTCGTGATCTCGGGCTTGATCTTGATCTTACGGATATTTATGAGAAAATCCGTGTTTCTCTCAGCCATAACTCCGGACGTGACTATCTTGCTTCTCGCGGCGAATATCTTAATGCGATGATTCTCGCAAAATATTTGGGATTTGATTTCATTGACGCTCGAAAGGTGATTTTCTTTAACGAGGACGGAAGCTTTGACGCAGATAAAACCAATGACGTTCTTCGTGATTATCTCAGTCGCCACGAATATGCGGTAATACCCGGATTTTACGGCTCTATGCCTAACGGAACGATTAAAACGTTCTCACGCGGTGGCTCTGACATAACAGGCTCTATCGTTGCGCGCGCTGCCGGCGCTACAGTTTATGAAAACTGGACCGACGTTTCAGGCTTCCTTATGGCAGATCCTAAATGTATAGATAACCCCAAGCCTATCTCAAAAATAACGTATAAAGAGCTTCGTGAGCTTTCTTATATGGGCGCAACGGTGCTTCATGAGGAATCGATTTTCCCCGTAAGATATTCGAAAATTCCGATAAACATCAGAAATACCAATCGCCCCGAGGATAAAGGAACGTTTATCGTTTCTCAAACCGACGAGATAAGCGAAGACGTTATAACCGGTATCGCAGGAAAAATCGGATTCTCAACGATTCGTATTGAAAAGGATATGATGAATTCCGAGCTCGGTTTTGGAAGACGAGTTCTTCAAGTATTGGAAGAAAACGGCATTTCCTTTGAGCATTTTCCCTCGGGAATCGATACTATGACTGTAGTCGTAGGAACGAAAGAACTTCAGAAAAAACGCGCTGACATACTTGCGGGAATATGCAAAATGGTTAACCCCGAAAACATATTCGTCGAGGAAAATCTCGCCCTTATCGCAATCGTTGGTCGCGGTATGGTAAAAGCTACGGGAACTGCCGCAAGAATATTCACAGCTCTTGCGAATGCAGGCGTTAATATCAGAATGATAGACCAGGGCTCTTGCGAGCTTAATATTATCGTCGGTGTTGACTCTAACGACTACATCACAGCTTTGAGAGCCATTTACAACGAGTTTGTAAAAAAATAAAAAGAAGTAGGGAACTATTCCTTAAGTCTTAAGATAGAAGAAGAGGATAACGAGATTTCGTTATCCTCTTCTTCTTGTAGTTTAGTTTGGGCAGGGAATTATTTCATTGCTGCCTTAACAGCGTCAACCCATTCACGAACCTGCTTCATTTCGTCAGCGGAAACTTTCTTCATAAACTTAAAGGGAAGTCCACCCTTTATGTAAAGAATGTTATCTTCGATAACGTTGGTGTTAGGTGTGCCGGTTTTAGCCATTTCAACGATTTTAGCCGCATTTTCGGGTGTTCCGTCTATGATAAACGCAACGTTTGCTGTAACGCTCTTTTTAAGCGAACGTACGAATCTCTCGAAATTTTCAGGCATCGAAGCCTTTGCGCTTGCAACGATTACGACAAGTCTTTCACCGTCGCAGGGGTAAGCAGAGGGAATTTCATCGGTAGCTTTGTCAGCCTCGATAAGCTTCGTAACTTCATCTGCAATTGCAAGAAGCTTTCCTTTGCTTGTTTTAGTAAGAACTCTCATTCTCATAGTTATGTATCCTCCAAGATGTTTTGTATATTTATTATATCATATTATATCATGAAATACAAGCATAATTTGCAAATTAAATAAAGAAAGAGAAGGGAAGTTTGATGGGGATTTTTTAATTTCTGCGCTTCATAGAAATATTAAACGTAAAATTATAATAAACGAAGAAATGCTAGGGGTCTGTTGATAAAATAAGAATGACGATTGAAAGCTTTGAATTTCAGAGTCACGTATTTTTCTGCGAAGAAAGCATAGCTCGCAGCCGAGAGCGCCAAAGAGAGAGCTTGCGAAAATTGCTCGGTTTCGGCAAACGGCTTGGCAACCGGTGGGGAAGAGGTCAAGAATAAAAAAAGATTGCTCGGAGAAGAAGAGAAGTAGTTTTATCTATATAAGCAATTATACAAAATGAAAATTTTGTATAATTGAGGGAACGAAAATAGCTTAAAATATGGAATTTTGCCCCGTTTTCACATTTTATCCTTTATTTAAGGCTTGTAATCTGAGGCTTGTTTAAGGCTTGTAATTTAAGGCTTGTATATTCATTGGCTTTTTTATTGCTGCGTCGTTTCGTTTTATATTTATAAATACCTAATATACTGGATTGATAGCAAAAAGTATTTTGATAATAAAATATAAGACGCAAAATAAAATCACAAAAGTAAGTATTTACCGAATTCAAATGATAAAAAATCGCAGGGAACTGTTCCCTGCGAAAAATATCGTTTTTTACTACTTGAAAATTAACTCTTTTTATTATATAATAATTGAGTAATGAATTTAAAGCTTGCTCTTCCCTGCTTTTTTCTTTAAATATTTGCGTTTAGTTGCCTCTCCGCCACGCAAATGACGCTCAGATTTGTTGCGTTCCAAGACTTCTTTTACGTTTAAATATAACGCCGGGTTGACATATTTTAATTTATACGCCAAATCTTTATGTATTGTGCTTTTGCTTATGCCAAAATGGAGCGCCGCGGCTCTTACCGTAGCCCCAGTTTCTATAACGTAATCGGCAAGAACCTCGGATCGATCTTTTCCGTTAAATTCTACCATGGTCATTCCCCCACAAGTGATATATTAAAATATATGAAAGGGATTTTTATATAATGATAAAAGAAGAGATAAAATTTCAAGATTCTTCTGTTTTTGAAGGTATGACTTCAATTCGAGCTATAATAAAAGCCATTGATAATAATATAAGCGACCGCCGTATAGAAAAAATACTTTACGACGTAAGTAGAGTTGATAAAATATCCAAAGAAATAGGTTATTTTAAGGCAGTTTCTGAAAAATACGGTTTTTCTCTTGAAGCATCGGATGCTTCGGCTCTTGAAAATATAACGCTTGGAAATTCTCACGGCGGAATCGTAGCCCTTTGCACAGCAAGGAATATTCCGCAACTTGACGAAAACGTTAAAATCGAAGAAGACGGATTTTACGCAATGATTCAAGGAATTGAAGATCCTTATAATTTCGGTTATGCTCTTCGCTCACTTTACGCCACCGGTTGCTCTGGTATCATTCTTCCTGAGAGAAACTGGATGAGCGCCGCAGGTGTTGTGTGCAGAAGTTCTGCCGGCGCATCGGAGCTCTTCCCTATTTTCTCTGCCGATCCGCTTTTTGCGGCGGATTATTTCAAGGCGCGTGATTACAAGGTTGTTTGCGCCGATACAAGAACTGATAATATTCTCGGTAAATGCGAGCTTAAGAAACCGCTTCTTCTTATAATAGGCGGCGAAAAGCGAGGAATTTCTAAAAATTTACTTGATAAATGCGACTTAAGGGTTAAAATTGATTATTCACGTGATTTTTCCGCTTCCCTCTCTGCCGCATCTGCCGCAACTATTTTCGCTTATGAAATAATGCGCCAAAATTCTTAAAAACAGAAAAAAGACGAGGAAAATACCTCGTCTTTTTTCTTGGGAGTAAATATTCCCTATCTATCTCTTCCGCAATTGCAACCGCCGCTTTTTCTTGTAAGCTCGGTTTCGGGAGTGGATACGCCTCTAAACTGACCGCTGGGAAATGCGATGCTTCTGAAAAGCGCGCAAGGATTGTCGTTATCCGTATCACCGCAACATTCCTTATCGGGAACGCTGTAATCCGTTGCCTGAACAAGAAGCTGCGCCGGGCGAACGATTCTTATTACGGAAAAGATTCCAAACGAAACGTAAATTCTTGGGCCTTGAGGGTTAAGCTGAAGCTCGCCGTCTATAAGATCACATACAGCGGGAGGAATTTCCGTACATTCCTGGCACGTAGGCGCGCACGAGCAATCGATTTTCGTTCCAAGAACGATAGGTTCAACTGTTTCAACGATAGCCACGGGCTCGTTCGTTCCAACGTTATTCATGTTTCCGGGGCAACAGTATCTGTTTTCGGGATCGGACGTAAAGGTGGTTACGCTTCCTTCGCCGCCGTAAAGAACTACGCTTTTTTCAAGAACAGCTATGCCGTTGAAAGATTGGCTTCTGCCGATTCCAACACAAGCTTCGAATTCGATTTCGATGTAGTAGCGGACTACAATCTGATAAAATCCGTTGTTAAAAGGAACTCCTTCAACGCCGACGTAAGCCCACAAAAGCCTTGCCGAACGAGAGCGAACGTTAGACGCATTGCCGAGAACTTCTTCTCCGTATGCCGTAAGATAAACTCTCGAATCTTCAAAGCAATCTCTGTCTTTACAGCTGTCAAGAACTCTCATTGTATCAATGCAAACAGTTCCGCGCGTGTCTTGCGAAGATGAGCTGATAGACGTATTTCTGTTATCTTGCATTATATTCTCCTAGTCTATACTTTAAAGTAATACATTTTAAGGTAAAACTTTACCTCGTTATTAGTGTATGATAGGAGAAATAGAAAAGTGCGAGCAAATTTGCTCGCACTTTTCATATAAGATTTAAGCGTATGCTTTAATTCCCTGAGGGCACTCTTCAACCGCAATGGAAGCAGTCATAACGATATTAACGTTAGCTGCAATCTTTTCGATTTTTTTGAGCATCGCCTCAAAAGCAACGGTGTCGTTTCCGCAAATTTTCAAAGCGGAGTCAACGAATACATCTGTAATATCGTTGTTTGAAGCAAGGATGCCTGCTATAAAACCGTAGAGTGAAATCGCATCTTCGATAGAGTAGTCGTTCGTGTCAACGAGTCTTGCCTTATATGTAACATCGTGCGTAAGCTTATCTCCCTTTTCAATGCATACGACTGAACCCTTGGAAGCCTCAGTAGCATTGTTAACAAGCTCTATAAGAGTCTTGGTTTTGCCGGAGCCTTTTGCGCCGATAAATAACTTAATCATTTTGTTTTCCTCCTGTAATTTGTGGAACTTTAGAGAATTACTCCTCTTTATTATATATTACAATATAATTATAGAAAAATCAATAGTGTTTTTGCGATTTTATTGATATTTACCAAATAATTTCGGCAATCAATACTTGTTGATTCTTTCTTCAAGCTCTGATTTCATCGCTTCATAGCCGGGCTTGCCGAGAAGCGCGAACATATTTTTCTTATAAGCCTCAACTCCGGGCTGGTTAAAGGGATTAACTCCGAGCATATATCCTGAAATTGCGCAAGCAAATTCAAAGAAATAAACAAGGTATCCGAATGAATACGAGCTTCTGTCCTCAAGGTCGAGAACGATATTGGGAACACCGCCGTCATTGTGCGCAATAAGCGTTGCAAGCATTGCGGATTTATTAACGTAATCAAGCTCGCATCCGGCGAGGAAATTGAGTCCGTCAACGTTCGCTTCATCACCGGGGATTGCGAAGCTTGCGCCGGGGTTTTTAACGTTTATAACAGTTTCAAAAAGAATTCTCTGTCCGTCCTGAATATACTGTCCGAGTGAGTGAAGATCCGTTGAGAATATTACTGACGCAGGGAAAATTCCCTTCTTGTCTTTGCCCTCGCTCTCTCCGTAGAGCTGCTTCCACCATTCGTTAAGCATGAGCATATAAGGCTCATATCCAACGAGAATTTCTATGCTCTTACCCTTGTTAGCAAGTACGTTTCTGAGAAGCGCATATTGCATTGCGGGGTTTTTGTCGTAGTCTTCGTTTTTAGCGTCAACGCTTGCGTTATAAGCTCCTTTCATAAGAGCGTCAATGTCAATACCCGCTACGGCGATAGGAAGAAGACCTATTGCTGTAAGAACGGAATAACGACCTCCAACGTCATCGGGAACAACGAAGGTTTCATATCCTGCCTTGTCGGAAAATTCTTTAAGAGTTCCGCGCGCTTTATCGGTTGTTGCGAATATGCGTTCTTTAGCGCCCTCTTCTCCGTATTTTTCTACGAGGAGCTTTTTGAATACTCTGAAAGCAATCGCGGGCTCGGTCGTCGTTCCTGATTTTGAAATAACGTTAACGCAAACGTCCTTGCCTTCGCAGATGGATAAAAGCTCTGTAAGAGCTGTCGGAGATATGTTATTTCCGGCAAAGTAAATATCAGGGGTGTCTTTCTTGAGGTTGTTATATATAGGGCTCTTAATAAACTCTATTGCGGCTCTTGCGCCGAGATAAGAGCCTCCGATTCCGATAACGACGAAAACGTCGCAACTTTTCTTTATTTTTTCAGCCGCTTTTTTGATGCGCGCAAACTCTTCCTTGTCGTAATTTTCGGGAAGGTTTACCCAACCGAGAAAGTCATTGCCCGCGCCGTTTGCGAGCTTTACGGTTTCAAGCGCTGCTCTTGCCGACGGCATGAGAGAAGCAACTTCAGCTTCGGATACAAAATCCTTTAAAAACTTTGATGATACGCTAAGAGCCATTTTAGTTCTCCTTAAATTTATTTACGTAATAATTGTATCATATTTATTTTGTATTTTCAATATTTTTTAAGATTTAAAATGAGAAAATTTTCCTTGTCAAACCTAGAAATATATCAAAAAAATTCATTTTTTCAAGATTTTCTTTAATGTAAACTTCGGCCTCGCCGATTTTCTTATCTCCGATTTTATAAATCAGCTTTCCAACCACCGCTCCGCTTTTTAAAGGGGCGTATAAAGCGCTTGGAATCTCATAAAAAACTTCAACCTTTTTTATATCCGATTTTGAAATAACGCTATAAAAAGGTTTTTGATAAATATAGGTTTCGGAAGTTTTAGCGCCCATTACGGGTATCTTTTCCAAAGCGTCTTCTCCTTGAGAATATACGGCGTAATTTGCGAAGCCGTAATCAAGAAGCGCTCTTGTTATCGAATTCCTCTCATCTCTGCTTTCCGCGCCCATAATTACTGCAATAAGTTGCATTTCTCCACGCTTTGCGGCGGCGCTTATACAATATCCGGCTTTGGCGGTAGAACCGGTTTTTAAGCCGTTGCATCCATCGTAGTAACGAACGAGTCTATTTGTATTCGTAAGTGTAAACTCGCCGTTTCTTATGGTATCTTGCCAAAGAGATGCAAATTCTGTAATTATAGGATATTTAATGAGTTCACACGACATAACGGCAATATCAGCGGCGCTTGAATAGTGATATTTTGTTGTATCGTCAAGACCCGTTACGTTTTCAAAAGCCGTATTCTTTAAGCCTAATTCTTTGGCTCTTATATTCATTTGATTGACGAATGACGCCTCGCTTCCGCCGATATGCTCCGCAAGAGCGAGAGCGGCGTCGTTAGCGCTTGCGATAACCGTGCATTTAATAAGCTCGCGGACGGACATTGTTTCGCCTTCTTCGAGGAAAACCTGACTTCCGCCCATAGAAGCTGCATTTCCGCTTATCATAACCGTATCGTCAAGATTGATTTTGCCCTCGTCCAAGGCCTCCATCGTTAAAAGCAAAGTCATAACTTTTGTCACCGAGGCGGGTGATAAAGCTTCGTCGACATTCTGTTCGAAAAGTACCGTTCCCGTTGTTGCCTCTATAAGAATTGCAGATTTTGCATTTACTGTGAAATCTGCATTTATCACTTCTGCCTCGATATTTTCATCGTTTTTTGCAAAAATGCTTATGCAAAGGCTTGATAAAATAATTATTGAAAGTAAAAAAGCTCCTATCTTTTTCATATAGACCTCCTAAAAACTTTTCTTGGTAATCTATATTAAGATAAGAGCTTTTTTATTACGCTTGTTTTCTAAGTTCGTAAATAACGATTCTTTCCATTCGTCCCTTTACGTTTAAAAATTTACTTTCGTAAGAATGAAAAATAAATCCGCATTTTTCGAGTACTCGCTTGCTTTGGGTGTTTTCCTCTATAAATTTAGCATAAAGCTTTTCAAAAAATAAGCTCTCGAATCCAAATTCTATAATTTTTTCAAGCGCCTCTTTAGCGAAGCCGCAGCCCCAGTATTTTGAATTAAGTACGTAGCCGACGCTCGCCGCATTTTTGCAGAAGTTGATCGTTGTAAAACCGACAGTACCTATCATTTTTCCGCTATCTTTCAAGAAAATGCCAAAGTCGTAAAATTTCCCCTTATTATATAACTCATCTAAATAATCAAGGTAAGATTCCGTGTAGTCCTTGCTTTTATCATACGACCACAACAAGTAGCGTGAAACCGACGGGTCACTCCGATATTCGTAAACGTCATCGAGGCAAGATTTTGTTATTCTTTTTAAAATAAGGCGCTCCGTTTCGAGAGTCGGTAAATTTTTAAAGATATTTATAAGTTTTCGTTTCATATAATAACCTCGTTTAATGAAGCTATTATAACAAAAAATACGACTATAATCAATCTATTTTTGTTTTTTTGTAAAACTTTCGTATTTTACTTGTATTTATTTTAAAAATATGGTATTATTATTTTATAATCTCAAAGGAGTTGGTTTTTTGAAAAACACGGATAAAAAAAAGCGATTCAAGCTTTTTGATTTGCAAAAAGAAGGCAAAGGTATAAGTAAAAATGCCGTAAAGCTTGAGCCCGGATTTAAAAAATTCTTTATTTTATATAAAAATTCATTTAATAAGCTCGTAACCGTAAATATAATTATGGTGCTCGGAAACTTCCCTCTTTTCTTTCTTATCGCAGCTCTTGCGGGAAAGACAAAGTACGATGCGTTTTTGCCGCTTTCCGACTTGTTTCAAAATTTGACGGGCGCTTTTCAATCAAATCAAACCTTAACTCCTTTTGAAATGAGCGTTTTTGCGCTTGAAGGATTGCAAGGTGAGACGCTGATACCGTCTGTTTGGACGTATATCTTTTACGGTATAGCTTCATTAACTGTTTTCACTTTTGGAATTGTTAACGTTGGAACGGCATACGTAATCAGAAATCTCGTAATGGGCGAGCCCGTTTTCGTTTGGAGCGATTTTAAATACGCCGTTAAACGAAATTGGAAGCAAGCCTTGCCTTTCGGTATTATAGACGTTCTTATTTCCGCCTTGCTTATTTTCAACATTTACACAACCCTCCTTGGCGACTCAAAGTTCATGTTAAGCTTTATGTTCTGGAGTAATGTGGTAATCGCAATCCTCTATTTCTTCTTAAGATACTACGTTTACGTGCAAATGGTTACGTTTAAGCTTTCCGTGTTTAAAATCTTCAAGAATTCAATGATATTTGCGCTCGTAGGTATTAAACGAAACTTCGTGGCGCTTATCGGAATCGTATTGCTTCTCTTCTTGGAAATTCTTTTCCTCTTCGGTTCAGGCGGAATTCTTGTTCCCTTTGCCGTTGCAGCGCCTCTTGTTATGTTGTTCTCCAACTTTGCTTTCATCAAGGTATACGCATCATATTATAAAATAAAAGAAATCATGATAGATCCTTAT
>JAZRGJ010000122.1:0-2530 GCA_045644125.1 Eubacteriales bacterium
AGGTTAAGGCGTGAAGAAGGACCGAAGAAAGATATTTAAAATCGCTGACAGACGCCATAATTTTTTCCGCATTAAAGCCGTTGTCCGCAACCAAGCTGTTAAAAATATAGAAAAATCCAACGAGCCCTGCCATAAAATAACCGATTTTACTTATTTGAGATGCAAGTCGCGCAAGTCTTAATTTTAACGGGCTCGTTCTCGTTTCATTTTGCACGTCGCGCGCTATTATCCCGAAAAAGCTTTCGCTGCCTACACGCTTGACCTCAAAAATTGCGTTGCCGTCAACGACTATCGAGCCTCTGAATAATTTTTCGGGCGATAAAAGATCCCAATCGCCGCTTCTCTTTCCAGGCTCTTTTTTGACCTCTTTTCCCTCCCCGTTCAATGCCGATTGATCAACCTTTATTTTGCCGGAAATCATTATTCCGTCAGCTTGCACCTTTTCTCCCGTAGATACGTAAACAATATCACCGACCACAAGCTCAGACGGAGAAAGCTCCACGATTTTCCCCTCGCGCAAAACCCTTACTTTGTTATCGATTTCATCATCTTTCAAGCGTCTGAAAGCTCTTTCGCTTCCAAGCTCCGAAACTGTTGAAACGCTTGTCGCTATCATAATTGCGCTGATAATTCCGAAAAGCTCAAGGTAATTGCAATTGCCGAAAGAAACGGCAACTTCTATTATAACCGCAAATATTAAAACCTTTATGATAGGATCGTTAAGATTTTCGAAAAATTTTCCGAAAAAGCCTTTTCGCTTTTCCTCTTCCAAGGCGTTGCTGCCGTATTTTTTTCGGGATTTTTCTACCTCTTCGCAAGAAAGTCCGATGAGTTCTTTTTTCATTTTTATCCCCCCAGCATATTTATTTAAGCATATGATATTAGAGGGCGATAAATGAAAAATGCCGATAAAAAATCGGCATTTTGTTTGTATTTATTTTGTGATAGTCAAGCTCGTACCGGGAGCTATGTTAACGTAAACGAATTTTGTTCCATCATCGTTTTCCATAACGGAAAGCGCGTCTTCTCCGACGCTTGCCGTCGTCCAGGTTTTAGGAACGGGAACTTTAACGGTAAGGGCCATATCGAAAACCGCAGTGTCAAGGGGGCAATCAAGCGTAACTTCGAGAGAGCTTTCGCCATTCAAGACCGTCTTAACGCTTGACTCTTTCCATTCTCTGTAGTAAATCGAAGCTTCGGTGAAATTGGCAACCCAAGCGTCACCGTTTTTGGAAAGTGTGTCTGCGTATTTGAAAATCTCATCAACCTGCTCTTCGTAAACTGTCCATTTTCCGTTAGTGTCAATACCTGCGGGAGAAAGTCCGTGGAAGCAGAAAGCCGCCCAACCGTTGCCCTCTACGGCTGAATCAATGTGGGATTTCCAGGTTTCAACACCTGCGGCAAGACAAAGCTCTCTTGAGGAATTTTCATTAGTAGTATAATTTCCGTCGTCAAGTTGCTTCGTGCTGTGTCTTGTTACGGCATACGCCGCAACTCTGTAAGGATTATAGGTTTTAACGAAATTCGCAGTTCTGCTCGTGTTGCGAGCTCCGATATAAACGGTGCCGCCGTCAAGCGTTTCCAAATAATCTTTATTCGTTATAGTGCCGACGCCGGGCATAACGTAGCAAAGGCTGTCAGCGCCGCAAAGTTCTCTTAAAATCGCCTGCGAAGCCAAAAGCTCGAATACGGGAGATGCTTCGACACCCGCGTTGGAATGTGAATACGAGTGGCTCAAGACGTCGACTCCGGGAATGGAAGCCGCAGTCTTCCAAAATTCGTATTTGTATCTGGTTTGTGAGAAGCGAGAGTTTGAAATCGGTATGTAAGAATATTCCAAGGGTGTAAGCCTGAAGCCGTCGCCGTCTTCTTCCGCGATGGCAAGCTGGTTACATATAATAGCAAAGCTCGGACGTATCGAGGGGTATTTTTTCATAAGCTTCGATATTATGATGTCTGCGCTTTTAAGGTCGCCGTCGTCAAAAACAAAGGTAATTACGCCGTTTTTTCCATCTTTATTTACAATTTCCGACTCAATTTCAACAGTTTCTTGATATTTGAACGTTATTTCGTAATCCATTTCACTCTCTCCGTCCTCCGCCGTTACGGTGATTTTAGCCACGCCGCCGTTTTCCTCGGGCTTAGTTATATCAACCGAAGCATTGGGATTTAAAGATTTTACTTCAATCGTGGGATAATTTTCAGTTGCGGGATATTGAAATTCATACTTTCCGCTCTTAAGAGAGAAATTTTCAAGCTTCTTGCCGTTTAATTTGATTTGCGCAAGAAAAGCCGAAGATTCAAATTCCTTTTCGGAAAAAACGATTTCTCCGGACGAATCTTCATAAGAAAACTCCGTTTTAGATAAATCCTCGGAAAGCTTAAAATTACCGTCGTCAATAAAAGTGAGAAGATAATCAAGCGCCTTTTCGACTTCGCTTATTGAAGTTCCCGTTACCATAAGAGTATCATCTAAGAACTTTACCGAAAAAGCTGAAGAGATTTTATCTGTAAGCTCAGAAAGTCTTTT
>JAZRGJ010000123.1:0-12500 GCA_045644125.1 Eubacteriales bacterium
AGTTCGTTATAAGACTTGAAACGGTGGCGAAATGGTGATATAATAAAATAAGATTGCATTTATAACGTGTAGATTGAGAGGTGACGGAATGTTTCATATTCTTGTGGTAGACGATGACAAAAATACGAGAATGTACTTCCAAGCGGTTCTTGAAAATAACGGTTACACCGTTTCTGTCGCAAAAAACGGCGAGGATGCGCTAGCTCTTATGGATAAGGAGCATATCGACCTTGTCGTCCTTGATATTATGATGCCTAAAATGAACGGGTACGAGTTTACGAAAACTCTGCGTGAGTGCGATAACAATCTTCCCGTTATGATGGTATCCGCAAAGCATCTTCCCGTGGATAAAAACCGAGGCTTTGCGGTCGGCACGGACGATTATATGACGAAACCCGTAGACCAAGAGGAATTTTTGTACCGCATAAAAGCGCTCTTGCGCCGCGCAAAGATTGCAAGCGACCGAAAAATCGTGATAGGCGACGTCGTTGTTGACTGTGATTCTCTGACTGTTGCGAGAGGGGACGAGGTGCACGAGCTTCCGCAAAAGGAGTTCATGCTTCTTTATAAGCTTTTGTCCTATCCCGGAAAAATCTTCACACGTATTCAACTGATGGACGAGATTTGGGGCGCAGACAGCGAAACGGGCTGGGAAACCGTAACGGTGCACGTCGGCAGACTTCGCAAGCGCTTTGAGGGCTTCAGCGAGTTTGAGATAGTGTCGGTGCGAGGACTTGGATATAAGGCGGTTAAAAACGTATGAGTAAAACAAATTCCACCGCAAAAAAGAAAAGCAGAAAAACCGCCAGACTGTCTTTAACTATCCTTCTTTCAATTTTCGTATTTGCGATTTTGCTCTCCGCAATAGCTTTGGCGGCGCTCGGCGTTTGGCTCTTGAGCCAGACTCATATAATAGACGTTGATATGGACGGGGAATTCAATATCTCCGAGATAGTTTTGTATATGTCGCTCAGTAGCTTGATTATCGGCGCGGTTATTGCGTTTTTCGGAAGCCGTATTCCCTTGAAGCCGGTAAACAAAATGATAGATAAAATGAACAGGCTCGCCTCGGGTGACTTCAAAACCAGAATAAAATTCGAGAAATCAAAATCCGTGCATCCCGCAATAAAGGAATTCACGGAAAGCTTTAACAAAATGGCGGAGGAGCTTGAAAATACCGAACTTTTCCGTAACGATTTCATAAACGGATTTTCTCACGAATTCAAAACCCCGATAGTTTCTATAGCGGGGCTTGCCAATCTTCTCGAAGAGGGAAATTTAAGCGAGGAGCAGCGAGCGCTGTACGTCCGCGCGATTCGCGAGGAATCAATGCGCCTCTCTTCAATGGCAAATAACATACTCAACTTAAGCAAGGTAGAAAACCAAACGATACTCACCGACGTATCGTGCTTCAATCTTTCGGAGCAGCTTCGCTCGTCCGTTCTTCTCTTTGAAGAAAAATGGACTCGTAAAAACGTTGATCTTCAAATTGAGCTTGACGAATATTTGATAGAGGCAAACGAAGAGCTTTTGAAGCAGGTGTGGATAAACCTTATTGATAACGCAGTAAAATTCGTTCAGGATTCGGGAACGATCGCTATTTTCGTAACGCTTGGGGAAGAGGATATAAGCGTTAAGATAAGCAACACGGGAAGTGAAATTCCAAGCGAAAAGAAAACGAAAATTTTCAACAAATTCTATCAGACGGACGAATCTCACGCAACCAACGGAAACGGAATCGGACTTGCTATAGTGAAAAGCATAGTGGAGCTTCACGCAGGCGCGGTGGAGGTGACAAGCGAAAACGGCGTAACGGAATTTACGGTGAGATTACCCATAAAACAAAAATAAGAATTTCAACGGCGAGCGGCAAATTTTGGCCGCTCGCTGATTTTTTAAAAAATACTTTCCTGTTTCGATTCAGTTTATATTTCGATTGTAAAATTCTGTCGTATAGTAAAATATTTTGTTATCGTAAATATTAAATTTCAATTCAGTAGAGGTTTAACATGAGTACGAAAATCATTGACGGAAAAAGCTACGCCCGTATGCTCCTCGGAGGCGCCGCAATGCTCGCCGTTCATACGGAAGAGCTCAATGCGCTTAACGTTTTCCCGGTGGCAGACGGAGATACGGGAACAAATATGCTCAGCACGATAGAGGGCGGACTTGGCGAGCTTAAAAATTATGAAACTGACGTAATAGGGGATTTTTCAAAAAAGTTTTCAAGAGGTATTCTTCTCTCGGCAAGAGGAAACTCCGGTGTAATCCTTTCGCAGATATACGCAGGAATTAACGAGGTGCTTTCGGAATGTGACTCGGCTGACGCCTTAACGATTGCCGAAGCATATAGACACGGTATTAAAAAATCATACGCGGCGGTGCAGAATCCCACCGAGGGAACTATCCTTACGGTTTTCAGAGAAAGCACGGAATACGCTGCGAAAAAAATGAACGAGGACTCTTCCGTTGAGGATTTCTTTTCTTTGCATATAAACGAGGCGAAGCGCTCGCTTCAGGCAACCAAGGATTTGCTTCCCGCTCTTGCGGAGGCAGACGTCGTGGATTCTGGCGCTGCGGGTTATCTTTACATTGCGGAGGGAATGTATCTTGCCCTCCAGGGAAAAGAGGTAGATTACGAAATCCGTGAGAGAAAAGCGGAAAGCTCAATCGATATTGATTCGTTCACACGTGAGAGCGTTCTTGAATTCGGATACTGCACGGAGTTTTTGTTAAGACTTACGAATTCCAAAACCAACCCCGACGCTTTCGAGGTGTCAACGGCGGTTTCACTCTTAACGGAAATGGGCGGCGAGAGCATTGTCGCTTATAAAAACGACGATATTCTTAAAGTTCACGTCCACACGTTTAATCCGGGCGCAGTTCTTCAGAAAATGCAGAGCTTCGGTGAGTTTTTGACGGTAAAAATCGAAAACATGAATCTTGGGCACACGGAAACGAAGAAGGAAAAGCCGAAAGTCAAAAAGGACTACGCCGTGGTTGCGGTAGCGCAGGGAGAGGGCATATCGGCCCTTTTCCGTGACATGGGAGCTGACGTGATAGTTTCCGGCGGTCAGAGCGCAAACCCCTCCATTGAGGATTTCGTCTCTGCTTTCGGTGAATGTTGCGCAAACGATATTATCGTTTTGCCTAACAACAAAAATATAGTTCTTGCCGCAAAGCAGGCGGCTGAAATTTATACCGATGCGAAAATTCACGTAGTGAAAACCAAA
The DNA here is from genome assembly GCA_045644125.1 of Eubacteriales bacterium. Classification (GTDB taxonomy): domain Bacteria; phylum Bacillota; class Clostridia; order Oscillospirales; family CAG-272; genus UBA1740. The sequence goes on from JAZRGJ010000123.1 coordinate 3,234, forward strand.
AATATTTCGCAGGGCTACAGCGCTCTTTCGGTAATCACGCCCGGTATTAAAGACGTCGAGGCGTTGGTGGCAAGCGCGGAGCGCGCGGCGGGAGCAGTTATAGACGGAGAAATCACCCGCGCCGTGCGTGATACCGTGGTTGGCGGAAAGCCTATTTCGGTTGGCGATTATATCGCTATCAGCGGCGGAGAGATAGTTGCGGTGACGGAAAATCCCGAGGATGCCGTAATTGAAATGCTCGGCGCAAGCGACGTTGATTTTTGCGAGATTTTAACGCTTTTCGTCGGAAAAGATGTAAGCGCTGAAAAAAGAGCCGAGCTCACGGAGCGCTTGAAGGAAACTTACGACGAATTTGAAATAGTAGTTTATGAAGGCGGCCAAGACGTTTACGATTATCTTGTTGCCGTAGAGTAAGGAGAGAATATGGTTAAGATTTTGATTGACACAAAAGGCGGCGACAACGGAGCATCCGTTATGGTTTTGGGCGCAAAAGAGGCTCTCTTGAAATTTTCCGAGCTTTCCGTCGTCCTCGTCGGTGATGAGGCTCTCTTGAAAGATGAGTGCGAAAAAGCCGGAATTCCCGAGGAGCGAGTTGAAATCGTAGACGCCGTTGGTGAAATTACGAATTACGACAATCCCGCCGAGGCGCTTTTCAAGAAAACCGATTCCTCAATGCTTAAAGGCCTTCAATTGCTTGCCGAGCGCGAAGACATCTTCGGAATGATTTCCGCAGGAAACACGGGCGTGCTTTTGACGGGCGCTATGAGATACGTTTCGGGAAAGGATAGAGTCCGTCCCGCTCTTGCGGCTGTGCTTCCTGCCTCAAACGGCGGCTTCACCTGCCTCGTTGATACGGGCGCAACTATCGACTGCACCCCCCAGATGCTTCATCACTTTGCGTGCCTTGGCTCTGATTTTATGAAGAAAACCTACGGAATCGAAAATCCTAAGGTCGGTCTTCTTTCAAACGGCTCGGAGTCGAGCAAGGGAAATAAGCTCGTCAAGGAAACTTATCCTTTGCTGGAGGGCGACGAAAGATTGAACTTCGTCGGTAACGTTGAGGGAAATACAGCGCTTTCCGGCGTGTGTGACGTGCTCGTTTGCGACGGCTTTGCGGGAAACCAGGTGTTAAAGGTTACCGAGGGCACGGCAACACGTATAATTACCGACGTTATGAAATACGCATACCGTCAAAACTCCGACGAAATTAAAAAGCTCGCCGCTCATCTTATGAGCATTTACGATATAGGTTCTCTTGGCGGCGGCGTTATTCTCGGAGCGGCAAAGCCTATCATAAAAACGCGCGGCAACGCAAAAGAGAGCGCTATCGTGAACACTTCCGAAATGCTTTTAAATACGGCTAACAACAAATCCGTTTTCGATAAAGAAAGAAACAAAATATAAGGAGATAAGCTAATGTCAAAGATTAAAATCGTTTGCACCTCAACAGGATGTATAGAGTATGCGCCGGAGCGCTACAGATCGCTCGGAATAGATATACTTCGCATTCACGTTTTCTTTAACGGAAAAGAATACAGAGAAGGTCTTGACCTTGATCCCAATGAATTTTACAGCCAGCTTGAAACTCTTGAAAACCCGAAGAAAAATCTCCCCTACACCGGAATGCCCGAAACCGAGGAGATAAGAGAATGTTTTGATAAAGCGATTGCCGACGGATACGAAGAAGTAATAGTATACACTCTTTCATCGGCGCTCGGCGGAACTTACAACAAAATATGCCTTATCGCAAAGGAAGAATACGAGGGTAAGATAAAAATACACGTAATCGATACGAAAATCACCTGCTTCGGCGAGGGCCTTTTGGCAATCAAAGCGGCTGAAAATGCGGCAAAGGGAATGTCGAGCGAGGATATTCTCCGTGAAAGCCGCTGGATGATGAATCACCAGGAATTTATAGGCGTTGACGGCAAGCTCGACTATCTTATCTACAACGGCAGACTCAAGGGCGGCAAGGCGTTTATGGGCCAGCTTCTCAACATTTGCCCCGTAATTCACTTCTCGAAAGAGGGCGAGATAGTCCCGCTTGAGAGCGTCAGAACGCAGAAAAAGGCTTTGGCAAGAACTTGCGAGCTTTTGAAAGAAATAATCGGCGACAGAAATCCCGAGGATTACCTTTTGTGGCATATTTATACGGGCACGTCGCTTATAGAAACGCTTCGTGAAATCGAGGTGAAATTCGGTATTAAAACCAATCACGAAGCTGTTATCATGTCACCCGTAAGCGGCGCGCATAACGGCCCTTGGCTTGCAGGCTACGGCCTCGCTTTCCTCCGCCGTGAAGACGAGCCCTTGGAGGACTGATATGTTAACTGTAAAAGAGGTAAAAACGGCTCGCGACATAAAGGAATTTATCGAATTTCCCCTAAGACTTTATAAGGATTGCGAATATTTCGTTCCTCCGCTTTATATGGACGAGAGAAAGCTTTTAAAGTCGGGCGGCTGCTCCGACGTCGCAGACTCGGTTTTTTATCTTGCGGAAGAGGACGGAAAAACCGTCGGAAGAATACACGGAATTATTCAAAAGCAGTATAACGAAATACATAAGGTGAAGCAAATTCGTTTCACTCGCTTCGACTCGCTTGACGACGTGAGAATTGCGGATGCGCTTTTTTCCGCCGTTGAAAAATGGGGGCGTGAGCGTGGGATGACGGAAATTTGCGGCCCGCTCGGCTTCAACGACCTTGACCGAGAGGGACTTTTGATAGAGGGATTCCGGGAAAACTCCACGTTTGAAGAGCAGTATAACTACGAATATTACGCAAAGCTTATTGAATCGCACGGCTTTTCGCCCGACGTCGATTGGGTTGAATCGGAGCTCAGAATGCCGAAAAAAAGGAACGAGATGCTCACCCGTGTCGCAAAAAGAACGCTTGAATTGCATAATCTTCATATCGCAGATCCTAATATGTCGAAGAAAAAATATCTCGATAAATATAAGGACGGATTCTTTGAGTGCCTCGACCTTTGCTACAGAGACCTTTACGGAACAGTTCCGATTTCAAAAGAATCGCAAAAAGAGCTCGTCAGTCAGTTTATGATGATTCTCAACAACGAATACCTCGTTCTTATCTGTGACGAAAACGATAAAGTCGTAGGCTTCGGACTCTGCTTCCCCGGCATCGGTGACGCAGTTAAAAAAAGCGGCGGAAGACTCACTCCCGCAACGATAGTGAGAATTCTTCGCACGGTTAAAAACCCGAAAGTTATCGACCTTGCGCTGGTTGCAATCCGCCCCGAATATCAGAATGCGGGAATAAATGCGGTAATTCTTGACGATATGCTTGAAATGCTTTCCAAAGGAAAGGTTGAAAAATGCGAAACGAACCTTAACCTAGAAAGCAACACGGCGGTAAGAGCGCAATGGAAATACTTCGACGAGCGCCAGCATAAGCGCAGAAGATCTTATAAAAAACCTTTGGAGGAAAGCAATAATGCTTGAAAAATTAAAAGAAATACTCGGAAAAGTGCTTCCCGACGTTGATATGTCAAGCGTAACGGAATCCACGAAGCTCGTTGATGATCTCGGCTTCGATTCTCTTGCTATGATGATGATGGCAATGGAGCTTGAGGACGCATTTAAGTTCAAATTTGCGGAGTTCGTAAAATTTGAAAGAGTCGGCGACGTCTGCGGCTATCTTGAAAGCCGTATTTAAACGAGTTTAAGAAATAAAAAAGAAAACCCAATCCTTAAGCGTAATGCTAAAGCTTGGGTTTTCTTTTTGTAAGTTATATATTTTCCGTTTGGATAAAACAGAAGACTTTTTGCGCTTCAAAATTGCGAGGTGAAGAGCATTGCGCGCCGTGTAATTTCTTCGTAGTCTTCCGCAAAAATTGCCTTTTTATCGGCAATAGCGGTTGCCACTCCGATGCCCTTTGCGCCCGCTTCTAAATAATCTTTCATATTCTCGTGATTAACGCCTCCCACGGCAAGAAACTTAACGTGCGAAAGGGGCGCGATTAGCGCTTTGAGATATGAAATTTTAAGCTCGGAGTTGGGGAAAAGCTTTACGAAGTCTGCGCCGAAGCGGTGAGCGTTTGCGGCTTCGGTCGGGGTAAAAGCTCCGGGAATTGATACCATGCCAAGCTCACGGGTTTTCCTGATAACAGGCTCATAGCAGTCGGGGGAAATAATAAATTCTGCGCCTGCGTTATATGCGAGCTCAACCTGCTTTTCGGTCATAACCGTACCCGCGCCGATTCTGAGCTTGCCGTCGAAATTCTCCTTAAGCGCGCGAATGTATTCAGCCGTTTCGTCGTCACTCGTTACGCCTCTTTGGTCAAAGGTAACCTCAACGAGCTTTATGCCGCCCTTTTCCATTGCGTCAACCGAGCGTATTAACTGTTCGGTTGAAAATCCTCGCATAATTACGATTATTTTGTTTTCTTCAATATCTTTTATTATTTCTTTTCTGTTTAACATATTCTTCTCCTCCGACTTATTCTATGTTCCAGAGATAGCGGAGCGCAAGCTCAAATTTTGCGCATTCCTCTTCGTTCGTTTCATCAATTGCGCTGCTGTTTTTTATGCGGTTAAAATATTCGTAAAAGATTTCTTCCGTTCGCTCAATGCCAAAATCTGTAACACGGTATGGCATTGAGTGCTTTTTCATAAGATTCAAAAGCGTGTCGTTTCTCTCAATCTCGTTATTAAAGAAGTTTTGCAAAAGAAGACCGACTCCCACGATTTCTCCGTGAAGGTAAGGCCTTGACGCTTCGTTGAAGAGCACCCTTGTTACCTCGTAGAATTTGTGAGCGAGAGCGCATTGATTAGAGCCTCTTGCTATTCCGCTGATAACGCCCGTCGTCGCAACTGTCGCAAACACGACCTCTTCTACGGTATCGCTCAAAACTCGGTTTTCCATATCCGCAAGGCAGCTCTCCGTTTTGTCGCAAAGCTCCTTGAACGTGCGCTCGGATAAAACGTATGCATAGTCGAGCCCCAAAGGATAAACGGAGCTCTCGCCGCTATAGCGCTGTCTTATCTCCAAATATTTAGCCATAGCGTCAAACACGCCCGCCAGCAAAAGCCTTGGCGGCTGCGTAGATATAACGGCGGTATCCGCCAACACGGCGTTTACCTCACACTCGTGGTGAAAGCTTCCGACCGTGCGTCCCTCTTTAGTATATCTGACGCTAAGCGGCGTGTAGGCGGCGCAGGTTGCCGACGAGGTAGGTACGTTTATTATGGGAAGTGAGGCAAAGTGCGCTATCATTTTCGCAAAATCCATGATAACGCCGCCGCCAACGCCGACGATAACGTCAAACTTCTCCGAACGAGCAATCTCGGCAAAAGCTCTTGCGTCATCATCGTTGCAGGTTCCCGTATGTGCTTCTATGCGATAACGAGGGCATACAGCGCCAACGCTTGCTTCAATTTCCGATGCGGTTAACTCTAAGGCGGTTTTGCCGCCAACTATCAAAGGCGCTTTGCCTAAACGCAAAACCTCCGAGCCGAGAGTCTTCAGTATTCCGGGCTCTTGTAAGTATCTGCCGCAGCCTATACGAAATGATTTTTCTCTGATTGGCATTATAGTAATTCTCCAATTTTCTTTGAAAGATTTTCAAAATATTCACCGAATCCGGCATCTCTCGGGTGAAGCCTTAAATCCGCAAAAAGCTTCTTGTCATGCCCCACAAGGTCAAAACCGGAAATAACTTTGACGTTTTTAAGGCTTGCCGTCACTTCTCTTATCGTTTTTTCAACCGAGAAAAAATCGCCGAAAGGCTTGGCTTCATCAAAATTCAATCTCCATATGGGAGTGATTGCAAAAATCGGCGAGTCGGGATAGTTTCGGCTAAGAGATTCGTAAAAATTCTTGACGTTTTCATAAAACTCTTTTCCGTCGGTGGTGCTCCAGTCGTTAGTGCCGTAGGCTACGGTTATGTAGTCCGGCTCGAAATCGAGCTTTTCCTTTACAAGCTGCGGCACGAAAACCTCGCCCCCGATAGCCTTGTTTATTTCTTCCGCTCCTAAAAATTCGGCAATTCTTGCGGCGTATCTTTGGCTTGGCCTTATGGCGTCGTAGCCTTGAGTAATAGAATCGCCGTATGAAAGAAGCTTCTTTTTCGGCTTGAGAGCTTCTATCCTTGCGCCTTCGTCAATAAGAATTTCAATATCGTCAATGAAAACCGACCAAGGAAAATAGACCGTAACTTCCGAATTTCCGGAAAGAGCAAAGCTCTTTTCGCACTTTCCGAGGGGAAATTTCTGCTCGGTGTAATTTTCAAGAAGCTCTTCTTCCTTAAAATTATCAAGATAGCCGATAAGGCTGCCGTTTTCAAATACGTCAAATGAAAAATAACTGCGTGACGTAGCGGCGCCCGTCGTTACGGTGATTTTCAAGCTTTTACTGTCCGTTTTAAAGCAAAGCTTGATTCCTGCCGGGGCAGAGCATCTTCCGCTGAAGTTTGCGCCGAGTATCGCATCTCTCTCTTTATAAAAAAGCTCCTCTTCTTCGGTAAATCTGTGAAATCTGATTTTTCCGCCGTCCTCGGTAACGGCGGCGCATCCGAGCGCAATTCTTCTGTAATCATTCAAATCAAGCTTCATAAATAAATCTCCTTAATGTTGACACATTTATATTTTAATGCTATAATAAACCAAAGTAAAGCCTAAAAATTGCACAAAACTTTAGAAATATTGCTATAAGAGGATTTTATGATATTCAACAGTTACGCAGAAAAGAACGAAAGCTTAGCGGGAATAAAGCTCGTCAGCTGCGGTCATATTTTTGCTGAACCCAAAAGAGAAATAAATCGCCCGAACGGGCGCGACGATTGGTTGCTGTTCTTTGTAGCCAAGGAAAGCGAAACGTTTTTTATAGACAAAGCCGTTACCGCAGAAGCAGGCTCTTTTATTATTTTTGCGCCGGGGGAAAAGCAGCATCACGTATATAACGGAAACAAAACCGCAGAATTTTATTACGTTCATTTCCAGTGCGACGCTTTGCCCGAGGGAATAAGTCTTGAAAGCTCTCGCATTTATTCGTTGGCGTTTTCCCAGCAGTTTCCGTCCATATTTGAGGAAATTATAGAAGAAACCTTATCAAAAAGATCTAATTATGAAATTATCTGCATATCGAGGCTTCTCTATATACTGTCTTCAATACAGCGTGAAGCTACGGAAACGAACAGCTCTTATAACAAGGAGCTGCACGGTATCGCCCGCGCGATACAGCATATGAACAGATTTTGCGACCAAAACCTGAAGCTTGAGGATTACGCCGCTATGTGCCATATGAGCAAGTATCATTTTTTGCGAGTGTTCAAATCGGCAACGGGCGCAACTCCTCTTGAATACCGCAATCGTATTCGTATCGATCACGCAAAGGAGCTGTTGAAAAACAGTAATTTTTCGGTTTACGAAATCAGCGAATCTTTGGGATATTCCTCGCTTGCATATTTCAGCGCAGCCTTCAAAAAAGCTACGGGATTTTCCCCGACGGAATATTGTATTTTGTAAATAAATCAACGCTTTTTTGTAGTTTTAAGAGTTTTCGTCGGTAATTTTAAGGCGTTTTGAATTTTTTTGAAAAAATACCGAAAAACCTCTTGACAATTGCAAAAAAAGGCAATATAATATAGTGCATACAACCGAATAAAGCTAAATGAAATCAGCAGGAGATAAGGCATATGCCTTTCCAAAGGGGTAATACTCTCGGGTGTCGATTCGACGGGGACTGTTGACGGATGGCAATCTGGAGAAGTCCGCCATGCGCGGATGCCGAAGGGGCAAATGGCCAAGCCATAATCTCTCAGGCAAAAGGACAGATCATATTTATAACGTGTATTCCATCGTTATATCGTCTTTTTCTATTCACCGCTATCCAAAGTGTTAGCGGTGTTTTTTGTTTTGTTCGGGTTATATTTTTTAGGAGGTTCATGGAAATGAACAAGTTTTTACAAGCTCTTGAAAGTATTAACGGAGAAATCAACGGTATAGTATGGGGCGTTTTCGGCTTAGTGCTCCTCGTGGGCACGGGAATACTCGTTACAGCGCTCACGAAATTCTTTCAAGTCACGCATATCGGTCTGTGGTTTAAGCACACGGTCGGTAGTCTTTTTAAGAAGGACGTTGTCAAGCACAGTAAAGAAAAAGGAGCAATCTCTCCTTTCCAGGCTCTTTGTACCGCTCTTGCCGCAACGGTAGGAACGGGTAATATCGCCGGCGTTGCCGCGGCGGTATGTATTGGAGGCGCCGGCGCTGTTTTCTGGATGTGGGTAGCGGCATTTTTCGGTATGATGACGAACTATGCGGAAAACGTCCTCGGTATCTACTTCCGTCGTAAAAACGAAAACGGAGAGTGGGCAGGCGGCGCAATGTATTATCTTGCCGACGGACTTGGCAAAAAGAAGGGAATGAAGTACGTCGGAAAGGTGCTCGCTATCCTCTTCTGCGTCTTTGCCATGTTTGCTTCTTTCGGCATCGGAAGTATGGGACAGGTCAATAAGATCGTCACCAACATTGCGCAGGCGTTTGACGTATCGTCGCTCTCTTCAGTCGAAGTAATTGGCGGAGTATCTCTTTATAATCTCATTTTGGGCGCTTTGATCATGCTTCTCACCGCTCTTATCACTCTCGGCGGCTTAAAAAGAATTGCAAACGTTGCCGAAAAGATAGTTCCCGTTATGGTAATGATTTTCGTCTTAGGCAGCTTAACGGTCATTGGCGTCAATTATGCCAATATCCTTCCCGCATTCAAGGCAATTTTCGTCAACGCCTTCAAGCCCGAGGCCTTCGTTGGCGGCGGCATTGGCGCTGTAATAGGTAAGGTTGTTACGCAGGGCTTCAAGCGCGGCGTTTTCTCAAACGAAGCGGGACTTGGCTCTTCCGTAATGGTTCACTCCAATTCAAATATCAAAGAACCCGTTAAGCAGGGTATGTGGGGCATTTTCGAGGTCTTTGCCGACACGATGGTCGTTTGCACCATGACGGCTCTCGTAATTCTTACAGCCGGCGGCCTTGACGGCGGCGTCTTTAACGTTTTGACAGGTGAAATTGCAGCGGGATATAGCGACGCAACGCTCGTTGGCGGCGCATTCAATACAGTTTTCTCATGGGGCAATATTGGCGAAAAATTCATTGCGATTGCGATGTTCCTCTTTGCTTTCACAACCGTTCGCGGCTGGTCTCACTACGGCTCTAAGGCTTGGGAGTACCTCTTCGGCGCAAAAACGACCTTCATCTTCCGCACTATTCACGTCTTAACCGTAATCTTAGGCGCTGTCCTCACGTCCTCGCTCGCT
>JAZRGJ010000124.1:0-6188 GCA_045644125.1 Eubacteriales bacterium
TGCCGAAAACATAAGAAAATATCAAGGCTGCCCATCAATAGCGATAAGCCCCGGCGGCAGAATTTTCGTTGCGTGGTATGCCGGCGGAACAAATGAGCCGCATATAGAGAATTACAATCTTCTCGTTTACAGCGATGATGACGGAAAAACCTGGAGCGAACATCTTCTCATAATACCGTCAAGCGAAGAGCTTTTAATTCATGCGCTTGACATACAGCTTTTCACCTCACCCGACGGAAAGCTTCACGTTTATTGGGTTCAGAACAACGTAAAACCCGAGCCTCCCGTCTTGCCGCAGCATAATCCCGGCCAACCTCTCGTTGCCCGTGACGGTTATCTGTTTGACGATTTTCGTCACTCAATGTGGGAGGTAATTTGCGAAAATCCCGATGCCGAAAATCCTACTTTTTCAGAGCCGCAAAGACTTGATATGGGATTTTTGCGTTGCAAGCCAACGGTGCTTTCTTCCGGAAGATGGCTTTTCTTTAATTACGACCAGATAGATCCTCGCTATGCCTATAGCATATCCGATGACGGTGGCAAAACGCTCGCAAGGCGCTATGCGTGCGAAAAGCTTTCAACAAGCTTTGACGAAGCTATGGCTTATGAAAAGGAAAACGGAGAAATACGTGTCTTTGCAAGAAATTCTCTTGGCGAAATAGGGGAGTTTTCGTCGTTCGATAATGCCGAAAGCTTCAGCGAAGCGCGCCTTTCGGGAATAGTAGCTCCGGATACGAGATTTTTTGTTTCAAGAACTCCGTCGGGAAGAATATTACTTATTAAAAACGACGATAGGGAAAAGCGCATAAATATGACGGCTTGCCTTTCCGATGACGACGGAGTAACGTGGAAATATACTCGCCTTCTTGACACGAGATGGACGACTTACCCGGACGTTGATTTCTATAACGGAAAGATATACCTCGTTTACGACAGAGAGCGCATCGGAGAGCGTGAAATACTCTTCATGAGCTTTACGGAGGATGATATAATATCCGCCGCTACTGAAATAAGCCCGAAAATCATATCGAAACCGTAAGATTTCTATAACATAATTACATAGGAGAATTTAAAATGAAAAAGATTATATCGCTTCTTCTCGTTTGCATTCTTGTGATAGGCGTCCTCTCGTCTTGCGGTCAAGCCTCTCTTGCGAAAAAAATCAACAAGGCGTGCGAAAAGGGCGAAGCCATGACTTACGCTGAAGTTAAGGAAAAGCTTCCCATCAGCGCTTTTTGGTACGGCTTCAATACCAATACGGGCAATGAAAACGGAATTTTCTGCGTTGTTGAGGGAGTAAAATCCTTGGAAACCTTTGAAAATTTGATTAAAAATATTTCGGCAGGTGAAATCCATCGCGGCATTATCGTGAAAATAACGAACGGTAAGGCCGTCGGAGCAATCGGCGGCAAGCTTGATAAAGCCGCTTATGAAAGCCTTAAAAACAAATAATTCAGAAAAAAGAAGCGAAAGCTTCTTTTTCTTTGCATTTCGACGAAAGCTATATTGTGAAGTTTTACAAATTAGTGTATAAATTTTGTACACATTTAATAAAAATTCAAAAATTGTTCAAATTCTATTTACAAATTGGAATTAGTGTGCTAAAATAATAATGGCGTTAAGCTAAAACAATTTTAAAGGAGAAACACAATGAAAAAGATTTTATCACTTGTGCTTGTTTGCATTCTTATGGTTGGCGTTCTCGCTTCATGTGGAAATGCTTCTCTTGCAAATAAGATTGAAAAAGCAGCTGAAAAAGGCGAGCCTATGACTTATGAAGAAGTTAAGGACGCTCTTAAGGGCACCGTTATTGACGGTACTATGGAAATCGCAGGTAAGAGACAGGGCACTTTGTCTGTTATCAATGGCGTTAAAGATCAGGAAGATATGATTGAAGTTTCTAAGAAGCTCGCTGAAGGCGGATCAGTTAAGGGTATAATCGTTCTTATCATAGACGGCAATGCAGTTGCAGCAGTTCAGGGTAAGCTTGATAACGATTCTGCTGAAAAGCTTCAGGAAAGCATTAAATAATTTAACTTAAAGTAAAAAAGGAAGTCGTAAGACTTCCTTTTTTTATGCTTTTTTGGAAAAAGGTAGTGACAAATCAGATTTTATATGATATAATAAATCTATCTTAAAGTTAAACTTACAAAGGAGATAAAATAATGAAAAAGATAGTATCGCTTTTGCTTATCTGCATCCTTATGATAGGTCTTCTCGCTTCTTGCGCGAATGCATCCTTAGCAAAGAAGATCAACAAGGCGGCTGACGAAAACGATCCCATGACTTATGAAGAAGTTTTGGAAGCTCTTGGTAAAAACGTTATCAATGAAACCATGGAAACCGCAGGAAAGAGAAACGGTAAGTTGCTTGTTCTTCGCGGCGTTAAGAATGACATCGATTACCGTGGCGCAGTTGATAAGATTATGAGTGGCGATAGTGTCAGAGGAATCATAGTCGTAATTGAAAACGACGTAGCTGTTAAGGCTGTTGCCGGCAAGCTTAATAAAAACTCTCTTAAATAATAAAAAAGGAAGTCGCAAGACTTCCTTTTTTATTTGCTTTTTCATTTTATTACTTATCGGAAAGGTATCTTGAAAGGAACTCTCTCGTTCTCGGCATTTTCGGATTTCCGAAAAGCTCTTCGGGAGAAGCTTCCTCAACAATGTATCCGTCGTCCATAAATACGACTCTGTCGGAAACCTCACGCGCGAATCCCATTTCGTGAGTAACAACGATCATGGTATATCCGGATTTTGCAAGATCCTTCATAACCTCAAGAACTTCGCCTACCATCTCGGGGTCGAGAGCGGAGGTGGGCTCGTCAAAGAGGATAACCTCGGGGTTCATAGCAAGAGCTCGAGCAATGGCGATTCTTTGCTTCTGACCGCCCGAAAGCTGAGAGGGGCGAGCATTGATATAGGCAGACATTCCAACTTTTTCAATGCATTTAAGCGCAATTTCTCTCGCTTCTTCCTTGTTTCTTTTAAGAACGACAGTCTGCGGCTTAACGCAGTTGTCAAGCGCTGACATATTAGCAAAAAGGTTGAACTGCTGGAAAACCATCTCAACCTGCGCGCGATACGAGGTAAGCTTAAGGGTTTTATCGCGGATTTCCGTACCTTTAAAGTAAATTTCACCGCCCGTGGGGATTTCAAGCAAATTTATGCAACGAAGCATCGTGCTTTTTCCTGAACCTGACGAGCCGATAATTGAAATAACCTCGCCCTTGTTGACCTTAAGATTTATATCCTTTAAAACCTCATGGTCGCCGAATGATTTTTCAAGGTGGCAAAGCTCTATAACGTGTTCCATATTATTTCGCCTCCTTGGTTATTTTGATTTCGGCGGCGGGATCGGATTGCGAGCCGCATATGGTATAATTCTTTCCGCCGTCAAGCTTCTTTTCAAGAAGTCTTAAAAGTCTTGTAACGGTGAAGGTGAGTACGAAGTAGATAAGCGCGCAAATTACGTAAGCGGGAACGAACTTTGCGTAAGCTCCGCCCGCCTGCTTTGCAACGAACATAAGCTCCGTAACGGCAATAACGCTGAGAACTGAGCTATCTTTGATATTAACGACGAACTCGTTGCCGATAGAGGGCATAATATTTCTTATCGCCTGAGGCAAAATTACGTGATACATCGTTTGAAAATGCGACATTCCGACGGAGTGAGCGCCCTCAAACTGTCCCTTATCAACGGAGATTATACCGCCGCGTACTATTTCAGCCATGTATGCGCCCGTGTTAAAGGAAATTATAATTATTGCGGATAAAAGCGAGGGAACGTGAAGCTTTACGAAAAGGCTGTAGTGAATTATAAGCGCTTGAACGAGCATAGGTGTTCCGCGTATGATTTCAACGTATGCCGAAAGCACGACGTTAACGGCTTTAAAGCATCCTTTGGTAACCATATTTGCGTTTTCCGCAACGGGTATAGTTCTGACTATAGCGATAAGAAGACCGATAAGAAATCCTATAAGAGTACCGGTTATAGCCATAATAAGCGTATTTTTGACGCCGTTTAAAAAGAGGGGCCAATATTCGCTCGAAAGTCTGATTATCCAATCAAAAAAACTCATTGTTTACTCCAAGTTCAGTATTTGTTGAGTCAATAAATTTCTCGCAACCCGACGGTTGCGAGAAATTAGAGATGTTAAATTATTCGTCTGCAGGCTGACGTGCGATAGCCGCATCCATAAGAGCCTCTCTTGCGGAGGTGTTAAGGGTTGCGAGGATCTCGTTTACCTTTGCGGTAAGAGAAGAATCCTTGCGAAGACCAACGGAAATGGAGGATTCTGCGGGGTCGCAGGTGAATCCGTTTCCTGCGGTGAATTCAACGAAAGCGAAGCCTTCGTTAGCTGCAACTGCGGAAATTGCGCCGGGCTTTTCACAAACGTAGCCGTCGATAGCGCCGCTCTCTAAGGACTGAATAAGAGCAGAGAAGTCAGGAAGCGCGGTCTGCTTCTGAACGCCGTTTATCTGATCGATAACTGAATAGTGGAAGGTGTTGAGTTGAGCGGTGATCTTAGCGCCTGCGAAGTCCTGAATGTTGTCAGCAGACACATACGCCCCGTCCTTCCTTACAACCATAACGAAGTTAGAATCAAAATAAGTGTCAGAGAAGTCGATAGAAAGCTTTCTTTCTTCTGTGGGTGACATACCTGCGATAATCATATCAATATCGCCTGATTCAAGAGCGGGGATAAGGCCGTCCCATTCGATAGCCTTGATTTCGAGATCAACCCCGAGGCCGTCTGCAATAAGCTTTGCGATCTGAACGTCGAAGCCGTCAGCGAAAGCGCCGGGAATGTTAGAAATCGGAACGGTGTTTTCGGTTTCGGTGGTTGTCATCCAGTTGTATGGAGCGTAAGCGCATTCCATACCAACTACGATTTTGCCGCAATCCATAATTTTTTCAAGATCGCCCAAGTTAGTTCCGCAGACACTGCATTTTCCATTTTTTACCCAGTGCTTAACTTGAAGGGTAGAAGCTTTGCAAACAACACACTCTTGCCAATGATAGTTAAAATTGCTAAAGAACTCGTTTGAATACTGGTGATTATCGGCAGAGCCGTGCTTCAATTCTGCTAAATCGCATTTAGAGCATACTCGGTAGTAAAGCTTTTGGTCGCACGTTACGCTTTCATTTGACGGCGCGCTCTCCCAATCTCCGAATTTATGCACGTGTTCGTCGCCGTCTTTGTCGTTGCTGGTACAAGAAAACAAAGTGAAAACTAAAGTTGAAATCAAGAGTAAAAGCAAAAAAGATTTAAAAGTTTTTCTTAGCATTTTAAAACTCCTTTGAGTAGTGTTTTTTAAAAGTCTTAGCGTATGATTAATTATAAAACAAAATGATTTTTTTGTCAAGAAAACGACGAAGAAATAAAAACTTTAATTAATTGCGGAAAACCGTAGGTTTTCAACCTTATTTAGAAGAAAGAGAAAGACGAAGGCACAAATGTTAAAATTGCACCTTCGTTTAAAATTGTTTTTATTTCGGTTTACACCTAAATACGAAAGCCTTAGTTCTCGTACTTCTTACGAGCTACGTAAGAGGTGTGAAGCGCGTGGTGAGCTGCGTGGCAACCGTAACCGCCCTTGAAGTAGTTATCGTAAACTTCCTTGATAATGGGGTTCTGGTGTGACTTACGCATTTCCATAGCCTCGTCCTGATCGTAAAGAGCCTTTGCTCTTACTGCCTTGAGGTCTACGGTGTCACGAACGTACTGAGGCTGAATGGGCTGGCCGCCGCCGTTTACGCAACCGCCGGGGCATCCCATGATTTCAACGAATGTCCAGTCAGCTTCGCCGGAAGCGATCTTGTCCATAACCTTTTTAGCGTTTGCAGTGCCGGAAGCAACGCAAACCTTGATTTCTTTGCCTGCAATAGTGTAGGTAGCTTCCTTAAGTCCTTCAGTTCCGCGAACCTCGGAGAATACAAGCTCCTTGTTGTCCTTGCCGGAAAGAACGTCGTTAGCGGTTCTGAGAGCCGCTTCCATAACGCCGCCGGTTGCGCCGAAGATAACAGCCGCGCCGGTGTCGATGCCGAGAGGATTGTCAAACTCTTCATCGGGAAGAGCGGTGAACTTAATGCCGGCTCTGCCAATCATTCTTGCAAGCTCACGGGTTGTAAGAGCTACGTCAACGTCTGCAATGCCATTGCCTGCAGCGGACATATCGTCTCTT
>JAZRGJ010000125.1:0-3005 GCA_045644125.1 Eubacteriales bacterium
CGCAATTTTTGCAATATCTAGGGCAATTTTTGCAATTTTCACGCACGCGTAATTATGATAAAATTTTCTTGATATAAAATTATAGGAGAACTACCATGAACGAAATGTTAAACGAACTCTATTCCATAGGCCTCATCCCCGTTATCAAGATTGAAAATCCCGATGATGCGGTTCCGCTTGCAAAAGCTCTTATCGACGGCGGACTTCCTGCGGCTGAAATCACTTTCAGAACCGCTTGCGCTGCAGAGGCTATTAAAAATATTACCGAGGCGTATCCCGAAATGCTCGTAGGAGCGGGAACCGTTCTCACCACCGAGCAGGTTGACGCGGCAATCGCTGCAGGCTCGAAATTCCTCGTTTCCCCCGGTCTTAACCCCAAGGTAACGGCTTACTGTCTTTCCAAGGGCGTTCCCATGCTTCCCGGATGCTCCAACCCCTCCGACGTTGAGGCGGCGCTCGAGCTTGGACTTTCAACCGTAAAATTCTTCCCCGCAGAAGCTGCAGGCGGTCTTAAAATGCTTAAGGCTATGGCAGCTCCTTACGGAAATCTTAAGTTTATGCCTACCGGCGGTATCAGCGCTGACAATCTCCTTGAGTACCTTAACTTCAACAAGATAGTTGCTTGCGGCGGCTCTTTCATGGTTAAGGATGAGCTTGTTAAGGAAAAGAAGTGGGACGAGATCACCGCTCTCACAAGAAACGCGGTTAAGACTATGCTTGGTCTTGAATTCGCTCACATCGGAATCAACAATCGCTCGAAGAAGAGCGGCTCCGACGCAGCTAAGCTTTTCAGCCTTATGTTCGGTATGCCTCTTCGTGAAACCTCAAAATCAACCTTTGCAGATCCCTCGTTCGAGTTTATGCACATGAACGGTCGCGGCAAGCACGGACACATCGGCATCAAAACCAACTTCGTTGACCGCGCAATCGCTTACTTCAAGAGAATGGGATTTGAGTTTGACGAGAGCACAATAGATTATGATAAAAAGACGGGCAAGCCCAAGTTTATATATTTCAAGGATGAAATAGCAGGATTCGCTATTCACCTCGTTCAGAAATAATCGAAATATTGCCTGACTTTATGAAAAAAAGCGGCGCTTTTGCCGCTTTTTTCTTTCATATCAGTTGCAAATTTTTTAAAGCCGCGGCTATATGCGGCGAGAGCCAAGAAAATTCTTGGTTGACGTCCTCACACGTTGAGGGTACATGGAGGAAACACAGTGATATTCGGAAAACACATAAACCGATACTACCTTAAATATGCGCCTATTTTGCTTCTCGGCATATTTGCGCTCGTCGTGGTAGACTTTTTTCAGCTGAAAATTCCCGAGCTTTACGAAATGATAATATCGGGAGCGGGAAGCGGAAAAGTCGTGAAAGACGGAGTTGAATACGATTTCACAGCCGAATTCGTTCTCGAAGAAATCTGCGCTCCGATGATTTTTATAATTCTTGCAATGGTAGTCGGAAGATTCCTTTGGAGAATTTGCTTTTTCGGCTCGGCTATAAAGGTTGAAACCGAAATAAGAAGCAAAATGTTCTCGCATAGCAAGGAGCTTTCGCAGAACTTTTATCAAGAGAACAAGGTCGGCGACCTTATGTCGCTTTACACGAACGACCTTGAAACCATTCAGGAATGTTACGGCGACGGCGTTCTTATGTTTTTTGACGCCTTGCTTCTCGGCACGATGGCGATTTACAAAATGGCGAAAATGAGCCCGGTTCTCACGCTTTTCACCCTTATCCCGATGGTATTTCTTTTCATAGTTGCAACCATCGTCGGAAAATATATGATGAGCAAGTGGGAAAAGCGACAGGAAGCGTACTCGGAGCTTTCGGATTTTGCGCAGGAAAGCTTTTCGGGAATTGCCGTTATAAAGGCGTTCGTCAAGGAGTCGCACGAGCTTTGGCGCTTCAAGAAAATCAATAAAAACAACGAAAACGCAAACGTCAGCTACACGAGAGCGTCAACTCTTATGCATATTTTCGTAACGCTTTTCGTTGAATCGGTAATATGCATAATTCTCGGTTACGGCGGTTATCTCGTTTACATAGGCCGCGACGGCTTCACGTCCTCGCGCTTGATTGAGTTCATAAGCTACTTTATGGCGGTGGTATGGCCTATCATGGCTATTTCTTCACTTATCGAAATGACCTCGCGCGGCGCAGCTTCAATGAAGAGAGTTTCAAATCTTCTTGACACGAAGTGCGACGTCGTTGATAAAGACGGCGTATACGAGATTGAAAACGTTCGCGGAGATATTGAATTTAAAAATCTCACGTTCCGTTATCCCGGAGCGGATTACGATGCGCTCTCGGAGGTTTCCGTTAAGATAGCGGCAGGCGAGAACGTTGGAATCATAGGAAAAACTGGCTCGGGTAAAACGACGCTTGTCGACCTTATTTTAAGAACCTACAACGTGCCCGACGGAACTCTTTTTATAGACGGGCATGACGTTAATAAAATTCCGATTAAAACCGTCAGAAAATTCTCGGCGTACGTTCCGCAGGATAATTTCCTCTTCAGCGACACTATTGAAAATAATATCGCTTTCGGAGTTGACGGAGCGCAGGAAGAAGACGTTGTCGAAGCGGCAAAAATGTCAGACGTTGACGGAAACATTTCGGAATTCCCCGAAAAGTATAAAACCGTGCTCGGCGAGCGTGGCGTAACGGTTTCGGGCGGTCAGAAGCAGAGAATTTCTATAGCGCGCGCTCTTATGAAAAATGCGTCGATTCTCATTCTTGACGACTCCGTTTCGGCGGTTGACACGAACACCGAAAAAATCATTATTGAAAATCTTCGCAGCACGCGTCGCGGTAAAACCACTATCCTTATCGCTCACAGAATTTCCACTATCGAAAAAATGGATAAGATAATCTTTATTGAGGACGGTAGGGTTAATTCGGTAGGCACGCACGACGAGCTTTACTCGTCAAACCCCGAATACAGAAAAATGGTTGAGCTTCAGAAGCTTGACGAAGAAAGGGGGGCGTAAAATATG
>JAZRGJ010000126.1:0-7534 GCA_045644125.1 Eubacteriales bacterium
CAGCCTTGCGATTTCCTTTCCGTCTTTTGAAAAGATAAGCGCGCCAAGTTCATCGCCCTCGCCGATGGGAGCCGCAACGAAGCGGTTGAGCTTTATATTAACGTCGTAATCCGAATCGTTTTTCGGTAAAATTTTTTCAAGAGAATCCTTGTTTGATACGGTAACTGAGTCCTTTTCTCCGTCAATAACCGGCAAATTGAAGCTGTATTCACCCGAATAAGCCAAGCTTCGCCTTTCAAGAAGAGAATATCCGTAATCAAGAAGCGCCGTGTGGTCGCGCCAATCGTCAGGCGCATTTATAGTAACTGCTATGAGCGTAATGCCGTCACGCTCTGCGGCACTGACAAGCGAGCGGCCGCTTTTTTTGGTATATCCGGTTTTCACGCCGATGCACCCGTCGTAGCTTTTCAAAAGCTTATTGTGATTTACGAGTATTCTCGTTTTTTGCGAGCTTTCGATTTCTTTTCTGTAGCTTGAAGAAATTTCTTTGAATTTCCCGTTTTTCAAGGCTTCCGCCGTTAACAAAGCAAGGTCGCGCGCCGTCGTGTAATGCTCTTTATCATCAAGGCCGTGCGGATTTTTAAAATTCGTGTCCGAAAGTCCCATGTTTTCGGCTCTTTCATTCATAAGGCTTGCGAAATCTTCCACAGAGTCGGAAATTTCAATAGCCAAAGCCGTTGCGGCGTCGTTTGCGCTTGCAAGCATAAGACCGTATATAAGGCTCTCTGCGGAAAGGATTTCTCCCTCTTCAAGATAAAGGGAAGAGCCTTCTATTCCAACCGCCTCTTTGGGTATTTCGATAAGTTTTTCGGAGTCTAATTCTTCGAGCGCAATAAGCGCTGTCATTATTTTCGTCGTGCTCGCCATAGCGAGATGCTCGTTTTCGTTTTCAAGATAAAGAAAGCTCTTTGTTTCGGGCTCGTAAAGCGCCGCTGATTTTGCGCTGAGTCCGGGCCTTTGCGCCGAATATATATAAATTGTAAAGAAAGAAAAAATCAGAGCCGCAACGATAAGAACCGTTAAAATTCTTTTTTTATTATCGTACATAACTTGTACCCCCGAATTTATTTTATCTCGGGGTGATTTTTCTATTCATAAATTAAGTTAGCGCATTTTTGATTTTTTGGATTATTTCGGGCGAGCGCTCTATAATAGAAGCTATTTTTGAAATGTCAGATTCGCCGTTTTCATGAAGATTTATAAGGTTGACCTCGGCATTGCTGTTGACGGTGAGAAACGCCATCGGCGTAACCGAAACTCCCGTTGTCCCGCCGCCTCCGAAATTTTGCGCGCCGATAAGTTTTTTCGTTCCGTAATCAACGCCGCCCGTAGCCATTCCTACGGAAATTTTGGATATTGGTATTACGGTAACGCCGCTTGGGGTTTGTATCGCATTTCCGATTCCAATATCAACGTCGGCAAAATTCTTTATTCCGTCAAGAGAAGATTTTATAATGTCACTCATTTTATTTTCTGTCATTTCCGCCCTCACTCTGACTAGTGTTTTTTTGTTTTTAGTTTTGCGAGAAAAAACAAAGCTGTCGAGGCAAGTACGACGTATAAAGGCGCTGTAACGTTTAAGTCGAAAATAAGAGAGTCAACGTTGTCCGGCGAGCCGTGGATGACTATTGCCGTGTCGGGTATTATAAGTTTTTTTGTTTTCTTTGATAAATATACTGTGAGGGCCGAAAAAAGCGAAAACAAATTTTTATATTTAATGCTGAATTTTTTAGGGTCGTCCTCGCTCGTCGGAAAATCTATTTTGGAAATTTCAACTTTAGCGTGGCGAAGCCAGAATTCAGCCGCGCGCTTTGCGCTTAAAAAAAGCTTTGGGTTTGTTTTGCCGAGCTTCTTTCGCATTTTTAAGTCGCTTAAAACGACGGTAAAAAACGAGTAGTCAAGCTCGGCAGAGAATTTGTCTTTAAATAAAAGTCTTATTGATATATTTTGAATTAAAATTAAAAGAAAAATAAGAATGACAGATATAACAAGAGCTGTTTTTGCCATTTTTTGTTTTCCTTAAAAATCTACTATATCGTCCTCCGCTGAGGGCTCGTCGCCGTCTATATCAGCTGCGCTTTCCTCGGTTTTTTCCTCGGCTTTTTCCTCGGCTTTTTCTTCCGCCTCGGAGCTTTCGGCTATCTTTATGGGCTCTCCGTTTTCGTCAAGCATGGAAAGCTGCTCCGCATCGTCCGCCTCGTTTTCTTTTGCCTTGTTAAACATAGCGATAAGCTCGTCGCTCGTTGCGGGAAGCTTATCAAGCCCCGAAAGACCGAAAGAGCGAAGGAAATCCGAGGTGGTTCCGTAAAGCATAGGTCTGCCGGGAACGTCAAGGCGGCCTTTACATTCTATAAGTCCGCGGTCAATAAGGCTGTTTACCGCATAGGATGAGTCTACGCTTCTGAGAGTATCAACGAAAACTCTCGTAACAGGCTGGTTATAAGCAATGATAGCGAGAACCTCAAGCGCGGAAGAGGAGAGTGTTCCGCTCTTTTTTATACCGAGCGTATCACGTATCTCGTTAAGATAATATTGCTTCGTGCAAAGCTGACACGAGTCTTCGTATGTAAGAAGAATAACTCCGCGCGGAATCTTAACGTCGTTATATTTTTCCGCATAACGAAGAACTTTATTCTTAATAGCGCCGGGCGTATAGTCAAAAACACGAGCGAGCGTTGCGTATGAAATAGGGTGTCCTGCGGCAAAAAGTATAGCCTCAAGAGCTTCCTCAAAAACTATTTCTCGCTTCGGCGCGTCGGGCGCTGTAGTTTCTTCTAAAATTTCATTGTTAATTACGTCAGCCATTATTGTTCCTCTTCTTCGTTTGTTTCAAGCTCGGGCAGAGCGTCAAATTCGCTCGCCATATGCTCGGGTGGGACGTAGTCCGGGTTAAGCTTGAATTTCATCATAAGCCCAAGATCGTCATATTCTGCAACGTCTTCTACGAAATGAACCGTAGTAATCGTAATTCTGTTTATCTTTATAAGCTCAAGAATACCCATGAATCTTGCTACGAGCTCCGCGCGAGAAGTCGAATCCTTGAGAAGAAAGAAAAGGGAAGCTTCTTCTCTGTCTTCAAGAAGCGAGCACATCTCTTCGATTTTTTCTTCAACGGAAACAACCGTTCTTTTAATAAGCGGATTAACGAGATCAACGGGGTTTTTAGCGCTCTCGGTTACCTTTATTCGCTTCATAACCGAATTGAGCGCTTTTATAAGAAGCTCGGGATCCATATCGAGCGGCAATCCCTTTTCGGGAGGAATTTCGTCCATTCCTTTAACGAAGCGGCCCGAATATTCGTCGTAAAGAGGGCGAAGCTCGAGCGCCGCCTTTTTAGCTTGCTGATAAAGCAAAAGCGCATCGGCAATCTGTCTTCTCGGGTCGTTTTCCGTGCCTTCCTCGTGCGGCAGAAGCATTTTGCTCTTAATAAGCATAAGCTCGCTTGCCATTACGATAAATTCGCTTGCGATCTCAAGATCCATTCGCTTGGCTTCGTTTATATATTCCATATACTGATCGCAAATAAGCGCAATCGGTATATCCGTAATGCTGACTTTGTTTTTACTTATGAGAGTTAAAAGAAGGTCGAGAGGGCCTTCAAATTGGTCTAACCTGTAGGTCAACTGTTCTGTCATATGTTTCTCCGTTTTAAGCGTTTAGAAAGGGAATTAACTGCCAAAAGCCCATAAAACCTTTTGAAATAAGCGAAACCAACGAGCCGAGAACGTTAGAAAGCGAAAGGCACGAGGCAAGCGTTGAAAGTATGGGGTTTACGGCAATGAGAGGCATTGAAAGCAAGAAGCTTGAAACAAACTCACCGCCGATGAGCCATATAATAAGCCCGAAATAAATCTGGCGCTCGTATTTCATGATTCCGAAATAAGTCTTGGGCGGCAGAATCACGCTGAGAATTCGTGAGCCGTCAAGGGGTGGGACGGGAATAAGATTGAAGACTGCGAGGCTTAGATTTATAACGTGGAAAATGCGAAAGAAAAGTAAAGTGTTTTGCGCAAGAGTATCGAGAAACTTCGTAGGAAATATCGCTCTTCTGAAAACAGCGTGCAAAAGAAGACAAATAAATGCGGAGAAAAATGCCATTATGAGATTAGAAAGCGGGCCCGCAAGGGCGGTTAACGCAAATCCCTTTTTAGGATTTTTGAAATTTCTCGGATTTATCGGCACGGGCTTTGCCCAACCGAAATGGAGAAAAACCATGCAAAGCGCGCCCAACGGGTCAAAGTGGCGCAGGGGATTCAGGGTGAGCCTGCCCATATTCTTTGCGGTGTTGTCACCAAGCTTATAGGCCATATATCCGTGAGCAAATTCGTGTATGGGAAGAATAATAAGCACGGCAAGGGCCGACAAAGCCAAAGAAACTATATCAATCATTTCAAAGATTACCTATCGTTTATTCTATCAAATATTTTCTGCCAAACAAGGTCGCGCCCGTCGCGCGTTACCGAGGAAAAGGGAATTATGTCGATACCCGTCCCCGAAAAATAGTCCTCGTCAAGCTTTTTCAAAGCCTCAGCCAAAGCCGTTTTTGAGAGCTTGTCGGATTTCGTTGTGACAACGATAAAAGGAATCTCTTCGCTGATAAGCCAGTTTATCATCATAACGTCGTCTTCCGTGGGCCCCGTTCTTATGTCGATAAGCTGAAGAACGAGCTTTATCGTGTCCCTTGAGGGATTTTTAAGAAAATAATCTTCCGTCAACGTGCTCCACGATTTTTGAGATTCGCGTGAGCGCTTTGCGTAGCCGTAGCCCGGCAAATCGACGAGAAAAAGCTTTTTATCCACGTCGTAATAATTGATAGTTATGGTTTTTCCGGGAGCGGAAGAAACTCTGGCGAGAGATTTTCTGCCGAGCAGGGTATTGATAAGCGAGCTCTTTCCAACGTTTGAGCGCCCCGAAAGAGCAATCTCAGGGCGAGCGTCGCGCGGGAATTGCTTAAAATTTCCGACAGTTAAGGCAATAGAAGCATTATTGACGTTAATTTTCATTTTTATAATCCTTTTCGTAAGCTTTTTGCTTATCCGAGAAGCGCGTGTCCCAGCACCTCTTCTACCGCTTTGCAGGGGATAAAGCTTAAGTTTTCACGAGCTTCCTTATCAATTTCGTCCAGATCTCGAAGATTTTCTTCCGGAATTATAACGGTTTTTATTCCGGAGCGATAAGCCGCAAGCGTCTTTTCTTTAAGTCCGCCGATAGGCAAAACCTTTCCTCGAAGCGTAACTTCGCCCGTCATTGCAACGTCACGTCTTACGGGCGTTCCCGAAAGCGCGCTGACTATGGCAGTTACCATAGTGATACCGGCGGAGGGGCCGTCTTTGGGAATAGCTCCCTCGGGGAAATGAATATGAAGGTCGAGATTTTTATAAAACTCCGTATCTATTCCGTATTTCTTTGCAATTGTTCTGACGTATGAGTGAGCTATCTTTGCGGATTCTTTCATAACGTCGCCAAGCGAGCCCGTAAGCTCGATTTTACCCGTGCCCTCCATAGCCGCAACCTCAACTTTTAAAAGGTCGCCGCCGGTTTGAGTATATGCGAGTCCGTTAACTACGCCAACGGGATTTTCGCTTTCGGGCTTTTCGGGTATGTACTTGATTTTGCCGAGAAATTCCGATATATTCTTTTCGTTTACGGTAACGGAAGAGCTTCCGTCCTCGGCGATTTTCTTGGCGCGCTTTCTTATAAGAGATGCAATTTCTCTTTCAAGATTACGAACTCCCGCCTCTTTCGTATAGCTCTTTATAAGCGCCATAATGGCGGAATCGGCTATTTTCACCTGCTTTTTCGTCATTCCGTTTCTCTTAAGCTGCTTCGGAAGCAGATGATTTTTCGCTATAGCAAGCTTTTCCGTATCGGTGTACGTGGAAAGCTCGATAACCTCCATTCTGTCAAGAAGAGGCGCGGGAATTCCCTCGTAATTATTAGCCGTAGCAATGAAAAGCGCATCCGATAAATCTATCGGAATTTCAAGGAAATTATCTCTGAAAAACTTGTTCTGCTCAGGGTCGAGAACTTCAAGAAGAGCAGAGGTCGGGTCGCCCCTGAAATCCTTTGCCATCTTATCGATTTCGTCAAGCACTATAACGGGGTTTTCAACCTTTGCGTTTATAAGGGCCGAAACTATTCTTCCGGGCATAGCTCCAACGTAAGTTTTTCTGTGTCCTCGTATTTCAGCTTCGTCGTGCATACCGCCGAGTGAAACTCTTGCGTACTTTCTCTTAAGAGCTCTTGCAATCGAAGCCGCAACGGAGGTTTTGCCGACGCCGGGAGGGCCGACAAGACAAATTATCTGGTTTTTAACGTCGGGCGAAAACTGTTTAACAGCAACGAATTCAAGTATTCTTTCTTTAACCTTCGTAAGTCCGTCGTGATCCTGATTAAGTATCTTTTTCGCTTCCTTAACGCTTACCTTGTCGTGCGATTTTTTGCCAAAAGGGAAGTCGAGGCAGGTGTCAAGGTAGGAGCGTATAACGACTCCCTCAGCCGCTCCAAACGGAGTTTTTGAGAGCTTTGAAAGCTCCTTGTAAAGCTTTTCTTTAACCTCGTCGGGCATCTTTGCTTCGGCTATTTTCGCATCATATTCCGATATTTCGTCATCGTCGTCCTCGCCAAGCTCCGACTGGATTGCCTTGATTTGTTCTCTTAAATAAAAATCCTTTTGGTTTTTATCTATCTTCTCTCTGATTTGCATTTGAATATCGCGCTCGCAACGCAGAAGCATAGCCTCTTCTTCAAGTGCGATAAGAAGCTTTTCAAGACGGGTTTTGACGGTGAAAGATTCAAGCACGGATTGCTTGTTCTTATAGTCAACCACAGCTGATGACGCAACGAAGTCGGCAAAATAACCGGGCTCCGTTATAGCCGCCGCGGCAAGCGCCATTTCTTCGGTAAAGGTCGGGTGGATGTCTTTAAGCTCGTTTATATGATTTTTTACCTCAAAAAGAAGAGCCTCCGACGCCGTTGTGGCGCTTCTTGATTTAGGCTCGGATTTTACGAGGGCGCGAGCGGCGAGGTGGCCGTTTTCAACGTAGCACTCCTCAAGTCTTGCTCGAGCAATGCCCTCAAATATAACCGAAAGCGCGCCTTGAGGGTTTTTAACCACGTGTTTTATCTCGGCAAGGACGCCGACTCTGTATAAATCCTTATCCTCGGGCGCTTCCTTTGAAATATCCTTCTGCGTGAAAAGCAAGATTTTTGCGTCGCACGAAGTTGCCGCCTCGGAAAAAGCTTTAAGTGACGAGGGCCTTGCAATGTCTATATTTAATTGAACTCCCGGAAAGCCGACTATCCCTCTTAAAGGAAGGAGGGGAAGTGTCATTTCCGTATAATTCTGATAAGTTTCTGCCATTTTTTACCTCAAATTTGCGTTTAAATATATAAATACATTATATTATAACATAATCTCGCGCAAAAATCTATACTTTTTAAAATATTTTCTTATTTATATTTTTGGCAGTAAGCGCAGTCCGAAAAAACGCAATATTTTTTTGCAATATTTTTTCTCAAAACCTATTGACAA
>JAZRGJ010000127.1:0-7104 GCA_045644125.1 Eubacteriales bacterium
CGAAGCGCTTGCAAAGGCACAGGGCAAAACCGTTGCTGACATCAAGAGCATCATCGCTTCTCTCCACGAAGCTAACCCCATGATGGGCCACAGAGGATGCCGTCTTGCAGTTACTTATCCCGAAATCGCTAAGATGCAGACCAAGGCTGTTATCCGCGCTGCTATCAACGTTAAATCTGCTCATCCCGATTGGAACCTCGTTCCCGAAATCATGATTCCCCTTGTTGGCGAAATCAAAGAGCTTAAGTACGTTAAGAACATCGTTGTTGCAACTGCTGACGAAGAAATCGCAAACGCAAAGGCTGACCTTAAGTACGAGGTTGGTACTATGATCGAAATTCCCAGAGCTTGCATCACCGCTGACGACATCGCAAAAGAGGCTGAATTCTTCTGCTTCGGTACTAACGACCTTACTCAGATGACTTACGGCTTCTCCCGTGACGACGCAGGCAAGTTCCTTGACGCTTACTACGATGCAAAGATCTTCGAAAACGATCCCTTTGCAAAGCTCGACCAGAACGGTGTTGGTAAGCTTATGGAAATGGCAGTTAAGTTTGGTAGAGGCGTTCGCCCCGATATGCACATCGGTATCTGCGGCGAGCACGGCGGCGACCCCACATCTGTTGAGTTCTGCCACGCTATCGGACTTTCTTACGTATCGTGCTCTCCCTTCAGAGTTCCGATCGCAAGACTTGCTGCAGCGCAGGCTAATATCAAAGCTTCCAAGTAATTCTTTTTGGTTGTTGCCTTTTGGCATAAACGAAAATAAAACGGCTTTATATAAGAATAAGAGGCGCAGAGAAATCTGTGCCTCTTTTTCGCTCTCTAAACAAGCTAAGGTTGAAAAACTCCGTTTTTCTTCATTAAAATTAAAGTTTTATTTTCTATCTCCGTTTTTTCCCTCTCGTCGTACTCTTGTACGACTTCGGAGAAAAGAACAAAGATTTCTGCCTAAAATCCAACTAACCAAAACTCCGTCGCAAGCGAAAAAACGCTTGCGAGGGTACTTTGCAAAATTTTGGCTGTTGTATTTTGACAGAATCGAACAAAAACGCTTAAATGCAATAAGAGGTACGGTTTATCCGTGCCTCTTTTGTTATCTGCTTTTAAATTTAAGGTTGAAAAACTCCGTTTTTCCCTCTCGCTCAAATAAAGCTTGAAAAGCTTGCGGTTTTCTTTTTTTAAGTTTTTTTGAGTTTTTTATTGTTTTTTGTCGCATTTTGTGATATGATGGAGAAGTTAAGACTTTATTTAGTTTATTTTTAGGAGTTTTGGACTTATGCAGAAACGCAATCCTGCGGCAGATATACTCAGATGTCTTGCCTTGTTTTTCGTTATATCCGTTCACTTTTTCTTGAACAACGGATACTACACACAGATAGTTGAGGGGAACAAAATGTTTATAATGACTGTTATGAGGTCGTTATTCATTATATGCGTCCCCCTTTTCGTAACCCTTTCGGGATTTTTATTACGTAAAAAAGAGCTTTCGGGAAAATATTTCAAAAGAATAGTTCCTATAATTTTAACCTACGTTTTGGCAAGTATATTTTGCATGGCGTATTCCGTGATATTCAAGCACGAGGAATTGAGCGTTAAGCAAGCGATTGGCAAAATCTTGAATTTCAGCGGTGCTCCTTATTCTTGGTATATTGAAATGTATATAGGGCTTTTCCTCCTGATTCCCTTTTTAAACATTTTATACAATCATTTGCCCTCGAAAAAATGGAAAATAATTCTTATATTTATCTTCCTCTTTTTAAGCTCCGCTCCGAGCGTTGCAAACGTATACAATTTCACTACTGTTACTTGGTGGGGCATGCCCTCCCGTTCGTTTGAATTCAGCAAAATCGTTCCTGCTTGGTGGACGCAAATTTATCCTATAACGTATTACTTTATAGGATGCTATTTCAGCGAATACGGCATTAAAATGAAGAAGTCGCTCAACCTGATTTACATAATTGCATTTACGTTTTTCTATGGATTCTACACGTTCTGGCGCTCGTACAATGCCGCTTTTATCTGGGGCACGTGGTGCGATTACGCATCTCTTTTCAGCGTAATTTTAACCGTTCTCGTTTTCGCATTCGTTATGAATTTCAATTATGATAAATTCCCGCAGAAATTATCATTCGTATTTCAGAAGATTTCGGGGCTTTGCCTTGGCGCATATCTGCTTTCGTATATTTTCGATTCGATATTCTACCCCATACTCGCCGAAAAAGTTCCGGTTGTAACGGACAGACTCCCATACTATTTCTTAATAGTTCCCGCAGTCTACGTCACCTCGCTTTTGCTTTCGTATTTATTAAGCAAGATTCAATTGCTTATAGAACTTATTTCAAAAAAGATTGGCGGCGTGATAAAGAAGTCCCGCGATAAAGAAAATCAGCTCGAAAAATAAACGGCTTATCAAGCTTATTTTTTCAAGAAAAAATGACAGAGAATGAAAAACATTCTCTGTCATTTTTCTATCTTTCAGCTCTTGTGAATTTCAAAGAGCCGGAAGAGCCCGTTTTATGTATCAATACTTTTCAAACTTGATAACGTCGGAAACGAATACCGTTGCTCCTCCAACGAGAACCTCGGTCATCTGCGTGTGAGCGCCGTGAAGAATACTCTGGGGAATATGCTCGATTCTCTTTGAGCAGTGCGCCTTGATAACCTCGAGAATTTCTTCAAGCTTATCGTCCTCTGTTCCGATAAAGAGCGTTACGTTGCCGGCTCTTAAAAATCCGCCCGAAGACGATATTTTAGTATAGAAGAAGCCGGCGTCCGTCAATGAACGGCAAACTTCACCGGAGTCCTTTTTATTTACAATAGCGGTAATCATTTTCATAATCAGTTTCTCCTTTAACCAAAAAATACCTTTTTTATTTATTATACACCTTGACAAGCAATAAGTAAAATAGTATAATTTTATAAAAAGTATAAAATTTTGTTATAGGTAAAAATATGACTATAAGACATTTAAAAGTATTTATCAGCGTTTGCGAAACGGGAAATATGTCACGCGCGGCAAAGCTTTTGCACATAGCGCAGCCTGCCGTAAGCTATACGATAGCGGAGCTTGAGCGGCTTGCCTCGGCAAAGCTTTTTGAAAGAGTTAATCAAAAGCTCGTGATAAGCGACTTCGGCAAGGAGCTTTTGCCGAAAGCTCGAGAGGCGGTTTTAAGCTTTGAGGAGTGTGAAAGACTCGTGCGCCGAGGCGCAGTTGCGGAAAGCGTTAAAATCGGAGCTTCCATAACTATAGGAAAAACCATAATACCACGCTTGCTTTCCGAGATAAAAGAGCTTTATCCAACGGCAACGCCATTCGTTTCGATAAATTCAACAAAGCTTATAGCGGATTCCGTCGCAAACGGAAAGCTCGACTTTGCTTTGGTTGAGGGAATCGTAGATGCGCCGCTCCTATCGGCGCTTGAGCTTTCGGGAGATAAGCTGATTGCGGCCGCGGCAAAGGAATTCCCTGCTCCGAAAAAATGCTCGGCAAGCGAGCTTGCCACGTATCCGCTTCTTTTGCGTGAGGTGGGCGGCGTTTCCCGCGAGCTTATGGAAAATCTTTTCACGAGCATCTCAATCCCCTTAACGCCTTTCATAGAGTCGAGCAGCACCGATGCGCTTTTAAGCGCGGCAAAATCGGGGCTCGGAATAGTGATTCTCCCCTCCGTTTTACTTGAAAATGCGCTCGATTCCGGCGAGCTTCACGAAATTGAAATAAGCGATGCGAGCCTTGAGAGAAAATACTATCTTATAAAGCATAAAAACCGCGCGCTTTCAAAAACAGCAGAAAAAATATACGAGCTTTTCGTTAAAGAGAGCGAGAAGCATACTTAATTCAAGAAAAAAGAGAAGACTCGTTAAAGTCTTCTCTTTTCGTTTATATTCTTGCAACTCCGCAAGCCTTAGCACTTTCAAAAACTGCTTTCGCTACCGTCGCTCCGACTCTTTCATCGAAAGCTTTCGGGATAATATATTCCGCAGAAAGCTCTTCTTCCGAAACGAGAGACGCTATCGCGTAGGCTGCCGCAAGCTTCATTTCTTCCGTAATTGCCGAAGCTCTTGCATCGAGCGCGCCTCTGAATATTCCCGGGAAGGCGAGAACGTTATTTATCTGATTGTTGAAATCGCTTCGTCCGGTTCCGACCACCGCGGCTCCCGCCTCGATTGCAAGTTCGGGAGATATTTCGGGCACAGGATTTGCCATAGGAAATACTACGGCGCCAAAGTTCATAGAGGAAACCATTTCGGGAGTTACGATATTGGGGGCTGAGACGCCGATAAAGACGTCACGCGCGCGCATTGCGTCCTTCAAGCTTCCGTCAAGCTTTTCTTTATTCGTCTTTGCGGCAAGCTCAGCCTGCGCCGAGGTCATTCCCTCTTTTCCTTCGAAAAGAGTTCCCGCTTTATCGCAAAGTATCATATCTCTGACACCAAGACGTATTAAAAAGTTTGCAATTGCGATTCCCGCGCTACCTGCGCCGTTTATAACTACGCGAACGTCTTCTATTTTCTTTCCGACAACTTTCAACGCATTTATAAGGGCAGCTCCGAGAACTATAGCCGTTCCGTGCTGGTCGTCATGGAATACCGGTATATCGCAGATTTCCTTTAAGCGACTTTCAACCTCAAAGCAACGGGGAGCGGATATATCCTCAAGATTTACTCCGCCAAAGCTTCCCGACAAAAGATAGACTGTTCTGACTATTTCGTCAACGTCTTTACTCTTTATGCAAAGGGGTATTGCGTCAACTCCGCCGAACGCTTTGAAAAGCAGAGCCTTTCCCTCCATAACGGGCATTCCCGCAACCGGGCCTATATCTCCAAGCCCTAAAACCGCCGTTCCGTCAGTGACTACAGCCACGGTATTCCAGCGTCTTGTAAGCTCGTAAGACTTGCTTTCGTCCTTCTGTATCTCAAGGCAAGGCGCGGCAACGCCCGGAGTATATGCAAGCGAGAGGTCCTCTTTCGTTTTAACCTTAACTCGCTCCGTAACTTCGATTTTGCCTTTCCATTCGTAGTGCTTTTTTAACGATTCTTCCTGATAGTTCATAAAAACCTCACTTTTCCCAAGGGAATACGTAGTCAGTAAGCTTATATTCGTCTCTGACTCTTATCATTTCCTGCTGTACGGATTCATTTATCGGAACGCCGCTCTCTTTACGGGAGAGCCAAATCTCGTGCTCTTTTTCTCCCGCAGTATAAATACGCTCGCAGCCGGGCGCTTTTTTAGATGCGCGTACGGCGCGGAGAATATCGCCGGCTTTTTTACGGCACAAGTCCTCGCCCATAAAATGCTCCGTGTCTATCGCAATGAAGAAATGACCGAGGTGATAGGGGCGGATATTTCCGTTTTCGTCTTTTCCGTCAAGGTCTTTTCCGTACATACCGTCCTGAAGAACTGCTGAAAGCATCTCAACGATAAGAGCAAATCCGTAGCCCTTATATCCGCCGAGCGCTTCTCCTATTCCTCCGAGTGTGGTAAGCGCCGCAGTACCGTTTCTTATTTTTTTAAGAGCGACGCCGGCATCACCCGTAACCGCATTTCCGTCGATGTCTATTATCGTGCCGGGGTGAACATCTTCTCCTATGCGCTCGTAATATTCAACCTTGCCGTTCTGAGTTATCGAAGTAGCGCAGTCGAAAATGAAATCGAAATCCTCGTCGGTGGGAATTCCAACGGTATAAGGGTTAGTTCCGAACATACCTTCAACGCCAAAGGTCGGCGCAACGGACGGACGCGCGTTAGTTCCCGTCATACCTATACAGCCGGCCTCGCAAGCCATAGTAGCGTAATATCCCGCAATGCCGTAGTGACAGGAATTGCGTACCGCAACCATTCCCAAGCCAAACTTTTTGGCCTTTTCAATAGCCATTTTCATTGCTCGGTAGCCTATAACCTGCCCCATGCCGTGATGTCCGTCAACGACGGCCGTTGTGGGCGTTTCTTTTATTACCTCAAAATTTGTCGTAGCGTTCTGAATACCCGCTTTGATTCTGTCTATATAAATAGGTTTGAATCTGTTACAGCCGTGAGACTCTATTCCGCGTCTGTCGCTTTCAAGAAGTACGTCTGTGCAAATCCTCGCGTCTTCGCGCGGAACGCCCGATGCGACGAATGCGTCGGTTATAAAATTTTCAGCCGTTTGCCAGTCAAGATTAATTTTTGACATATTTTTTCTCCCCGCTTGTTTTTTTACTATGCTTATGTTATAATACTTTTGAGCGTTTTTGTCAACAGAAAAGCTCTATTTTGAGCGTAACGCTCATTTTATGATAATTTTATGATTCATTTTGCTGAAATCAGTCAAGGAGAAAGCATGCCAAACAAAGAACGAGAATTGAAAATTCTGGAATTTTTAAGAGAAAGGGGCGAGGCGAGTATTGCCGAGTTATGCCGCGCGACCTTCGTCAGCGAGCCTACGATGCGCCGCGACCTTGCGGAGCTTAATTCTTCCGGAAAGATAATAAGAACCCACGGCGGCGCAGTTCATAAAAGCGAGCTTGGAGAAAACATTCCGCTCTCATTCCGTGAGCGCGAACACTCCGAAGCTAAGCTTACTATAGGAAAGAAATGCCTTGAGCTTATTTCCGACGGTGACGTGGTAATGGTCGACGGCTCGTCAACTGCGCAGGCTTTGCTAAGCCTTATCGGAAGTAAAAAATCAATAGTCGTCGTTACCAACAGCGCCAAGGCCGCAATGCTTCTTGAAAGCGCAAATATAAGACTTTTCGTAAGCGGCGGAGAGATAGCTCCGAATACGTACTCCTACGTTGGAAACTACGCCGAGGACTTTTTGCGTTCCTTCAACGCAGACGTCTGCTTTTTCTCCGTGAGAACGCTGACGAAAGAGGGGCAGCTCACCGACAACGCAATTCTTGAAAACTCAGTCCGCCGAGTCATGCTTTCCCGATCAAAAAAGAGCGTGCTTATGCTCGACTCAAAAAAACTCGGTGAGCCCTGCATGAACACGCTTTGCAAAATTACGGACGTATCGTACGTCGTTTCAGAAACCGATATATCAAAAAACTTCCCGGGATTTGAGGACAAATTTTTGTAATTTTATCCGTTGCTCGAAACGGACTCGCTTATCGTTTTAAAGG
>JAZRGJ010000128.1:0-21408 GCA_045644125.1 Eubacteriales bacterium
AAAATCAAAACGCAAGCGGCGTAGGTTAAAGTGCCGAATATAAGCGCGTTTCTTGACATTGAGATAACGGCGCTGATCCAAGCAAGCGTCGCTGTCGAAAAATAGAGCCACGGGTACTTGTTTTTTGCCATTCCGTAGAAAATCATGGGAATGAGAACAACCGAAGATACTCCGACAAGATTCCATATGCCCCATCCGAGCGCAACGCCGACCTTATTTATCGAGCCGTTTATGAAAATGCTGTCGGACGTCAGATAAAGAGCTATAAGCTCAACGCTTATCACAAGCGACAGAATCATGGAAACGTAGGCGAAATAAGAACCGAGCTCCTCCGCTTTTTCTTTTTTGAAGCCTTGATAAAGGAGAAGAAAAACGAAGAGATAGCATATTATTTGCGCTGCGGCGTAAATCAAATTCTTATAAGTCCACACTCCCGAAAAGACGCCGTTTGCAAGAAGAGCCGCCGATAGCAGAAGAAGCGGTAAAAGAAGCGGCGTTTTTCTGAGCGAAAGCCCTTTATATAGCTCGTTTTTTACAATGAAATAAATCAAAAAGAAAACGAGAACCACGGCGGAAAAAAGCAACGCCGGCAAGCGCCAGGAGCTTAAATAGTGCTTCGAGTAGTTTGGGTAAAAGGGTGAATTTTCAACGGATAGCTGATAAACGAAAGCGCATAAATTCACTACGAAAGGCTTCACCGTTTCGCAAAGCGCAAGCGACAGCGCGGCAAGACCGATGAAGAAAAGATTGAATATTACTTCAAGCCCCGTCAGGCTTCCGAGAAGCGCCGTCACGGCAACTGCTACGGGGTATAAGCGCCCTTCGCAAAAGGCTTTAAGCTTTTCTTTATTTAAGATGCTTAGTATCCGCTCTTTCACTTGCCGCCTCCGTCATAATTTGAAGAGTTTCCTCAAATATTTCGTCATACGAGAACTCTTCGCCGCGAGCCTTTATGTCGTTTTCATTGAGTTTCTTGATACCGTCGTGAATAAGCTTAACGCTTTCCGCAAACTCATCCGATTTATCAAGCTCGAAAAGATAACCCGACTTGTTGCTCACGATAATATCCTCTTGGCCCTTGCATCTTGACGCAAGAACGGTTTTGCCGAGGAGCATAGCCTCAACTATATTAAACGGCAAGCCCTCGCTCTTTGAAGCGCTGACGTAAATATCCGCGGCGTTAACGTAATCGCCGACGTTTTCACGCTTGCCGAGGAAGACGACGTCATTTTCTACGCCGAGGTCCTTTGAAAGCTCTTGAAGCTCTTCATGCTTATCGCCCTCACCAACGAGCCAAAGCTTTGCGTGAGGTATAAATTCTTTGATACGGGGCATCGAGGAGATAAGGAATTTCTGATTCTTTCTTCCCGAAAGCTCGCCCGCAAATACGAGGTTGTAGTTATTCTCGGAGTTAAGCTCAAGTCTTACCTCTTTGGGAGTTCTTTCCGCAAGCTTGGGTTTTACGCCAAGACCGCGGCAGTAATAAACCTTACCTGACGAAAGGCGGTTTCTTTTCGCAATACGCATATCGTCCTTATTCATGACGATGATAACGTCGGTTTTTCTCTTAACGAGCTTTTCGCAGAAGAGAAGAATATTTCTCTTGATAAATCCCGAGTTCTGCGAGAAAAGGTATCCGTGAACCATGTTTACGATTCTCGGACGCTCCCGTGAGGGTACGGCAAGTCTTACGTGGAATGCCGCAAGAGTCGTGTGAGTTATGATAACGTCAAAGTTACCCGCAAGAACGATTTGTCTTATCATTTTTCTTGCTTCGGTATTCTTCTTCGAGAAGAATTGCTTTTCAAAAGGAACGTTAAAATCCGCTCCCTCGCCGCGAGCAAGAACGAGAACCTCGTTGCCTGCCTTGCGAAGCCTGTCTATATACTCAAGATGGAATGAGTTGATATGGCGCATGCTTGATGCGGCGTAGAGAATTTTCTTACCGGTAAGCTTTTGCTCGCCCTCGGGAAGCTTCTCGACGGTTTTTTGTGACACGGGCTCTTCCGTTTTGGGCTTTTCAAGCGTAACGATATTGTCGTCTTTCTTTGAGTCGACGTATTTTTCGTTCTTGTTGAACGCCTTGAAAGGAGTTTTTAAAAGAATCATAATATCGAGCCAGAGCGACCAATGCTCGATATACGAAATATCCTCGTGAATTCTGTCTTCAACCGAGGTGTCGCCTCGGAGTCCCTTTATCTGCGCAAGCCCCGTAATGCCGGGCTTAACGTAGTGCTTTACCATGTAAAGCGGGATTTCCTCTTTAAAATGCTCAACGAAAACGGGAAGCTCGGGGCGGGGGCCGACGAGCGACATGCTTCCGCCAAGGACGTTAAAGAGCTGGGGCAATTCGTCTATCGCGGTACGGCGAAGAAAGGTTCCGAATTTGGTTTTTCTTACGTCCTCGTTTGTCGTCCAAGTATCGTTTGAGCCTGTGTTCACCCTCATTGAACGGAATTTGAGCATAGTGAATTTCTTGCCCATTTTTCCGACACGGGTTTGCCTGAAGAAAATCGGGCCGGGCGAGCTTATCGCAACGCCTATCGCCGCAAAAATCATGAATGGGGACGTGAGCAAAATCAAAATCAAAGAGCCGACAATATCGAGAAGGCGCTTCATCATTGCGTTTGCGCCGTTATCAAGCGGCGTTGAATGAATGTTGATAAGGGGAACCGTTCCGACGCTTTCAATCTGGCGCGAATGTTTAAAGAATCCGTAAATTACGGGAAGGAAATATACCTTTATGCAACGGTCGTCGCACATATTGACAAGCTTTATAAG
This sequence comes from Eubacteriales bacterium, assembly GCA_045644125.1. GTDB lineage: Bacteria > Bacillota > Clostridia > Oscillospirales > CAG-272 > UBA1740. The sequence continues at coordinate 2,782 of JAZRGJ010000128.1, forward strand.
ACGCCATTTATCGTAGGAATCTATTGCAAAAACAATGTCCGTCGGATGATATTTATCGAGTATTTTCGCAAAATCCTTGAAAGTTCCGAGCTTCTCCGTTCCGACGACGGGATCGATTTTATCGCCAACGTGGCCGAGGACCATGATGCCGTAATTGGGGTTAGACTGAACTTCTTTTACGTAATCGGCGGCGGTTTTCGTGTTATCACCGACGATAATTACCTTTTTGAGATGGTAATTTCTTGAATTTCTCGACTTAAGGACGGCCTTTATCGTCTGTCGCTTAAAGGTTATAAACGCCGTACTCAAAACTGCGGTAACGGCAATCCAGACGATAACGAAATGTCCGTATCCCTCTCTTATATCCCAGAGAGCCGCAACGAGAGCTATGATTCCGAAATAAACGAAATTAACACGGAAAATTTCAAAAAAGCTATGGAATTTTCCCATGTATCTTGACTTTCTGTAAAGGTTGAATGCGTGATACACGAAGGACGCCAAAAGCACGTTTACGAATATAATGGTTACCGTATAGGGCGACTCAAACGTGAGAGTTGCTTTTCCTTCTATAAGAACAGTTAACACGTACGCTACCAAAAACGCCGCGAGATTTATCAGCATATCAAGATACGTTTCAATAGTGGATAAAAATCCTCTGTTTTCGTTGTGCATATCTATCTCCGTTCTGTCTTTACGACAAGCTTTAATTGCGCGCGAAAATCATATTAACACATATAATAGCACATTTAACGCCTTTTGTCAAGTTTTGCGCCTTTGCGATATATTTATCTTGACAAAATGCGCCCGAAATGCTAGAATATCTTCGGTCAGGCATTATGTATTTTGCGACCTGAAATCGCCAAACATATAGCGTCCGACGATTAAAATTTAAGGAAAAATTATGGATTTTGAAAAAAACTTAGCGGAAATTGAAAAAAGCGTCGGCTACACTTTCCGTGACAAATCGCTTTTAAGACAAGCTTTCACAAGAACGAGCTTTTGCAATGAAAACAACGACAAGGAAAACGAATACCACTCAAACGAGGTGCTTGAATTCTTCGGCGACAGCGTTCTTTCCTGCGCTATTATTACCCTGCTTTTAAAGGGATATACGGAAAGATACCGCCACGGAATAAAAACCGAGCTTACCGAGGGCGATTTTTCCAATATTAAGTCGAGCTTAAGCGACAAAAAGAATCTCTCCGAGGCGACCTTAGCTCTCGGATTGCATAAATTTCTTATCATGGGAGAGGGCGACAGAAAGCTCGGCATAGAAAACGAGCCGTCTGTTATGGAGGACCTTTTCGAGAGCATCGTGGGCGCAGTTTATATCGACTGCGACGGAAACTTCAAAAGCGTTTTGAAGGTCGTTTCGAAAATGCTCGACGTCAGCGGCTATTTAGCCAAAAAAGCGCCGCGCCAAAGCGCTAAAAACGCTCTTCAGGAATGGTGCGCAGACAAATCTCACAGACTCCCCCCGCCCGTTTACAAAACAATTTCCGAAAGCGGCCCCGACCATAAAAAAACGTTTGAGAGGGCTTGCTATATCGGCGACAAAATATACGGCGTCGGTGTCGGCAAAAACCAGAAGATAGCAGACGGATTAGCCGCAGAAGCCGCTCTTGCAAAGCTTTCCGAGGAAGAAAATCAAAGGCTTAATCCAAAGCTCGATCCGAAAATCGTTATGGAAAAGCTCAAAGAGCTTGCGAAGAAAAATAAAAAGCCGACTCCCGAATTCCGTGACCTTGGCGAAGCTTGCGGAAAATTTACGGTCGAGTGTCGCTTTATGGGAAAGAGCGCTATCGGCGAGGGCGTCGGAAAGCGTGACGCAAAGGAAGACGCCGCCGAGAAAATTCTCAAGCTTCTGAGTCCGAAAAAGAAAAGCCCCGACGAAAATAAAAATGCGGCGTGTAGCAAAAGAAAGCCGAAAGAGAGCGCGCATAAGCCTCTCGCAAACAAGAGAAAATACAAAAAGAATGTAAACTAATATAGTCAAAAAAGAGCAAACACAGCCTTGTGTTTGCTCTTTTTCGTGACACGCATGCCACTTTATGAAATTACTCTTCCGCGCCGAAAACCACCGTATAAGCGCCGGCGTAAAGATTCCAATCATCGCCCTTGTTTATTGCGTTCCACGCCTTTTCCGCGCCGGAGAAATTGACGGTTTCAAGGCTCGTGCAATAGTAGAAGCAGCTCTCGCCGAAGCTCGTTACGGTTTCGGGGACGGTTATATTTGCAAGGCGCGTGCAGTCGTAGAAAGCGAACGAGCCGATACTTGTAACGCCGCTCGGAATTATCAGCTCGGTAAGAGCTCCGCATTCGTAGAAGAGATACGGGCTGATTTCAGTGAGAGCGCTGTCCGAGGCAAAAGTTACGGTTTTGAGCGCCACGCACTCGGAAAACGCCTTACTGCCGATGGTTTTAACGCTTTTCGGAATACTCATGCTAGTCAATCCGTTGCACGACGCAAACGCTTCGTCACCTATTGAAGTTACGGTGCCGGGAATACCTACGTAAGTGAGAGACGAGCAACCCGCAAATGCGGAAGCTCCGATAAACGAAAACTGCGCGCCTCTTGCGCAATTCACACGTATAAGACTCGTACATTCAAAGAACGCCGCCTCATCTATGCCAACGACTCCGCTGGTAATAGTTACTCTCTTTATTCTTTCGTTCTGATAGAAAGCGTATTTTCCGATTACGTAATTCTGACCTTTGAAATTCTGCGGCAAAGATAACTCCGTGTCCTTGCCCTCGTAGCCGAGAAGCGTGTACGTGCCGTCTAAAAGTATGAACTGAAATCCGTTGCTGTCTACTTCTATCTCACTTTCCACTCCGGCGTAGCTGTAAGTTATGAGGTAATCTCCGCAGCCAACGTCCCATTCGTAACCTTTAATTATATTTACCCAATCGGCTCTGGTTGCGCCGTATTTAACGGTTTCAAGAGAAGCGCAACCGTAAAATGCGTAGTTACCGAAGCTTTCAACGCTTTTCGGCATTTCAACGTGAGTCAAAGCGACACAAGACGAGAACGAGTAGTCGCCTATAATCGTAACGCTCTCGGGGATAGTTATACTTTTAAGTCCCAGGCAATTTTCAAATGCGTAGTCACCGATGGACGTAACGCTTTCGGGGATATTGATAACTTCAAGATTTTTACAGCCGGAGAAAACCCAGCGACAAATATCGGTAACGCCCTTGGGAATCGAAAAGCTATCTTCGGTTTTACCCGTTGCGTACTGAATAAGCTTCGTGCCGTCCTTATTGTAAAGATTTCCGTCTATATCCTTATAGTTCGGGTTTTCATCGTCAACCTCTATACTCGTAAGGCCCGTGCAAAGCGAGAATGCGTAATCACCGATTTTTGTTACGCTTGCGGGAATCATAAGGATTTTAAGCTTCACGCAATTGTCAAAAGCTCGGTAACCGATAGTTTTAACGCTTTCGGGAATAGTTATTTTAGCAAGATTTACGCAATATTCAAATGCGTAATCGTCAATCTTTTCAACGGAGTCGCCAAGTGTTACGCCCTCAAGATTTTGGCAATTATCAAAGGCTCTTGCGCCGATGCTCTTAACGCTTTCGGGGATAACGACGTTCATAATGCTCTTCGCATTTTCAAAAGCGGATTCACCGATTTTCACAACGCCGTCGGGAATTTCAAAGAAAATCGCCGTTTTACCGATTGCGTACTGAATAAGCGTTTCTCCCGATGCGTCGTAAAGGTTGCCGTTAATGCTTAAATATTCGGTATTATTCTCGTCAACCTCAATCTCCTGAAGCTTCTCGCAATCAAGGAAAGCCTCGTAACCGATGGTTACGATATTCTCGGAAATTCTTACTTTAGTGAGCTCCGAGCAGGTTCTGAATGCGTAATCGCCGATTTCGGTAACGCTTTCGGGAATGGTAAAGTTTTTAAGGCTTCTGCAATATTCAAAGGCGGAAGTTTCAATTACGTCAAGCTGACTTTCGTCTTCAAAAACAACGCTCAAAAGGCTTGCGCAATCCGAAAACGCAGACTCGCCGATGACGGTTACGCTATGGGGAATTACCACGCTCGTGATGCTTGCGTTTCTTCTGAATGCCGCCGAAGCTATCTCTTCTACGGGAAGATTTTCATAAACGGGCGGAATAATAATATCCGTTACTGCGCTTTCGGCAATGCCTGAAACGACGTAGTATGATTTATCCCGTGAAAGCGTAAAATTAAGCTCCTCGGTGTAAACCAGCTCCTCGCCGCACTTCTCGCAAAAGCCGTCGATAAATTCATGGGGAAAATCCCTCTCGATAACAAGGCTTTGAAGCTCGTTTTTATCTTTATCAAAATTCTTTAAGCATACGGTACAGGTGTAGTGAGCGAGCACGCCGTTTTCCGTACAGCTTGCGGGGACTTCGTTAATAAATTCTCCGAATTCATGCTCGTGAGCCGGCTCTTCTCCGTTTCCTTGGCCACCGCCGCCTATCGTACAAGCCGCAAGCGCAAAAACGCAAGTTAATATAACGAAACACGAAAGTATAAAAGAAAGCTTTTTCTTCATTAAATTTCTCCATCGAAATCAAAATAAAAGGAACTTTGCGCCGATACGACGCCTATTTTAATTTAATTATAACATAAGGCCCCAAAAATGTAAATATTCAAATTCGCAGAAACTTATTGTGCATTTTTTCAAATATCACGCATTAAACGGCAAAAAACGCTTGCGAAAATTCCGCAAGCGTTTTCTAAATCAAAGTGACTTCAAGGTTTCCATTACGTAGTCGCCGAAGTCGCGGCAGGTAGCGCCGCCCTGTCTACCGGTGATAACGAGCTTCTTTTCTTCAAAGGAGCAGATGTCAAGCGCGCGTTCAAGCTTGTCTGCCTTGTCCTGATAGCCTATGTGCGAGAGGAGCATTACGCAAGCGCGGAGCATGGAGCAGGGGTCTGCAAACTGAGCTCTTCCCTCGTTAACCATTCTCGGAGCCGAGCCGTGAATCGCCTCGAACATTGCGTATTTTTTACCGATATTTGCGCAACCGGCAGTGCCTACGCCGCCCTGGAATTCTGCCGCCTCGTCGGAGATTATGTCACCGTAGAGGTTGGGAAGAAGAAGCACCTTAAAGTCGCGGCGGCGCTTTTTATGGATAAGCTTTGCCGTCATAATATCGGCGTACCATTCGTCAGTTGTGATTTCGGGGTAGTTTTCCGCAACCTTGTGGCAATCCTCAAGGAAGTTGCCGTCCGTGGTTTTGATAACGTTAGCTTTCGTTACGAGAGAAACACGGTCAAGGCCGTTCTTTCTTGCGTAGTCATAAGCAAGCTTTGCAATTCTGTCAGAGCCCTGCTTCGTGGTTATGGTAAAGTCAACCGCAAGGTCCTCCGTTACGTTGAAGCCCGAAGAGCCGACTGCGTAGCCGCCCTCGGTGTTTTCTCTGAAAATAGTCCAGTTAATCCCCTCTTCGGGAACCTTTACGGGACGGATATTCGCAAAAAGGTCGAGCGCTTTACGCATTGCAACGTTTGCAGACTCGATATTGGGCATACCGCTGCCCTTCTGAGGCGTCGTCGTCGGGCCTTTAAGAATTATTTCGCATGATTTAAGGGCCGCCATAACGTCGTCGGGAATCGCCTTGTTTGCGGCGATTCTGTTTTCAATAGTCAATCCGTCAATGTCAACGAATTCAACCTTTCCCTCGTCTACAAGCTCCGAGAGCATAAATTCAAGCACTCGTCTTGCCTCTGCCGTAATAGTCGGGCCGATGCCGTCGCCGCCGCATACGCCGATGCGTATCGTTTTAAGCGAAGAATAGTCAACGAAATCGCCCTGCGACTTCATATTTTCAACACGGGTAAGCTGGTTTTCAAGAATTTTTCTGAATTTGGCGCAAGCCTCGTCAAGATTAGTATCGTAGTTAAGCATTGTTTTTTCCGTCCTTAAGAGTTTTCTTTAGTGTAGTTTAAAAGGCCGCCTGCGGAGAGAATCTTTCTCTGGCGCTCGGTGAGATTAAGTTTTAACGGCACGCTTGCGCCCGTAGTTTTATCAACGAGAGTTAAGCTGTCAAGCGAAGCAACGCCCGAAGCGAAGTTTTCGATAAACAACTCGTCGCCCTCGTTTATCTTTTCGTAATCGTCGGGGTTTTCAAGCGTCATGGGGATTATACCGAAGTTTATGAGGTTTGCAACGTGAATTCTCGCAAAGCTCTTTGCGATAACCGCCTTTACGCCGAGGTAAAGCGGAACGAGCGCAGCATGCTCACGGGATGAGCCCTGTCCGTAGTTTTCACCGCCGAGAATAACTCCGCCGCCCTTTGCCTTCGCTCTTTCGGGGAAGTCTTTATCACATACCGTGAAGCAGAATTCCGAGAGCTTCGGAACGTTTGAGCGGTAAGGAAGTATTTTCGTTCCCGCAGGCATGATATGGTCTGTCGTAATATTGTCGCCAACCTTTAAGATAAGCTCGCAAGCGAGGTCGGAATCAGGCGCTTTTCCTTTGGGGATAGGCTTGATATTAGGCCCTCTTTCAACCTCAATTCCGGGAGCTTCGCTCTCCGATGCGGGAAGCTCTATAAGGTTATCGTTTATCAAAAAGCGCTTCGGAATTTTAACACGGGGCGCCTTTCCGAGCGTTGTCGGGTCTACAAGAACGCCAGCTATAGCGCTCGCCGCAGCAAGCTCGGGGGATACGAGATATACCTCTGCATCCGCAGTGCCGCTTCTCGCTAAGAAGTTGCGGTTAAAGGTTCTGAGGCTTACGCCCTTTGATTTCGGGGAGAAGCCCATACCGATACAAGGACCGCAAGCACATTCAAGAATTCTTGCGCCGGCAGCTATAAGATCGGCAAGAGCGCCGCACTCCGCAAGCATATTGTAAACCTGCTTTGAGCCGGGGGAAATCGAAAGGCTTACGTCGGGGTGAACGGTTTTGCCCTTAAGCATTGCGGCAACTGTGAGCATATCGAGCATTGAGGAGTTCGTGCAAGAGCCGATACAAACCTGATTGATTTTCACGCCCGCAAGCTCCTTTGCCGTCTTAATATTGTCGGGGCTGTGAGGACACGCCGCAAGGGGTGAGAGCTCGGATAAGTTTATCGTATATTCCGCATCGTACTTTGCGTCGTCGTCGGGAGCTAAGGGAACGTAACATTCCTCTCTGCCCTCTGCGCGAAGAAACGCAAGAGTGTTTTCGTCGGACGGGAAAAGCGAGCTGGTTGCGCCAAGCTCAGCGCCCATGTTCGTTATCGTCGCTCTTTGAGGAACGGAGAGGGTTTTGACGCCCTCGCCGGCGTATTCGATTATCGCTCCGACGCCGCCCTTAACGCTTAAGAGTCTTAAAACCTCAAGAATTATATCCTTTGCGCTGACGTAATCACGAAGCTTTCCGATAAGATTTATCTTGATTATTTTCGGCATACTGATGTAATACGTTCCGCCGCCCATCGCTACCGCAACGTCAAGGCCGCCCGCTCCCATACCGAGCATCCCGATACCGCCAGCCGTGGGGGTGTGGCTGTCTGAGCCTATAAGAGTTTTGCCGGGCACGCCGAATCTTTCAAGATGCACCTGGTGGCAAATGCCGTTTCCGGGGCGTGAGAATCTTATGCCGTGCTTTTTCGTTACGGTTTGTATGTATCTGTGGTCGTCGGCGTTTTCAAATCCCGCTTGAAGCGTGTTATGGTCGATATAGGCAACGGAAAGCTCCGTTTTAACCCTCTCGCAGCCCATCGCCTCAAACTGCAAATAAGCCATAGTTCCCGTCGCATCCTGCGTCAAGGTCTGGTCTATTTTGAGTCCTATTTCCGTGCCGGGTATCATCTCTCCCGAAACGAGATGGTTTTTAATTATTTTTTGTGCAATCGTGTATCCCATTTGTTTCTCCTAAAGCTTAAGCTATTCAAGCGCAATAATAAGATTTTCAAGCGCTCTTTCAATGTGTTGCGAGGTGAGGGAGTCAGCAAGACTTGCATCCCCCTTTTCTATTGCCTCAAGTATTTCTCTGTGCTCGGAAATCGAGCGTTCAACTCTTCCCGAAACGGAAAGAGAAATTTTTCTGTAGGTTTTGATTTTTCTGTGAAGCTCCGTCAGAATATTTTCGAGCTGGCGGTTTCCCGATGCTTTGTATATAAGCTGATGGAAAGTCGTGTCAAGCTCCTTGACCTTCTCTGTGTCGCCTCGCATTATGTAAAACTCCGAAAGCTCAACGCTTTCACGAAGCTCTGCCAGCACTTCCTTTGAAATGCTTTTTGCCGCGCTTGCCGAAGCAAGACCTTCAAGTCTGTTTCTTACCCTGTATATATCTACGAGGTCGCATTTATCAATTCCGAGAACGACAGCGCCCTTATTCGGCGCAATTTCAACGAGTCCGTCCTCTTTAAGTCTGTGAAGAGCGCCTCTTATCGTCGTTCTGCTGACTCCAAGTCTTTTTGATAACGCTATTTCGGCAAGCGCGTCTCCCTTTTTCAGCTCGCCCGAAAGAATTTCTTCCTCAAGAGTTCTGAAAACCTTTTCTTCAAGCGATGCCGACTGATTATCAACTATCATCTCGCCTCGCCGAACCTTTCAACAAATTCGGGGCAAACGCTCTTAACCATTTTGCCGAGCTCCTCGTCACCCATAAGAGTGGTTCTTCCGTCTGCGTAAGCTTCGTCGATTTTCGCCTTGGTAAGAACTACGACCTCGTCGCGCTTCGTTACCTTGAATTCCTCGGGAAGCTCAAAATGCTTGTTTATCCAGTACGCAACTCCCGCAAGGCCCGAAGTATTTGAAATCGCAACCTCGGAGGGCCTGTTAAGTATTTTTTCCGTGTTGAATATGTTGTATATCTCCGTGTCTTTCATAAGGCCGTCGGCGTGAATACCAGCGCGGGTTACGTTGAAGTTGTCACCCACGAAAGGCGTCATCGGAGGAATATCGTAATCCATATTGCGCTTGAAATATTCCGCAATTTCCGTAATCGCCGTAGGATCCATTCCGTCAAACGAGCCGCGCAAAGCCGCATACTCGATTACCATAGCCTCAAGAGGAATATTTCCCGTGCGCTCGCCTATGCCGAGCATCGAGCAATTAACGCCCGAGCAGCCGTAAAGCCAAGCGGAAACGGCATTCGTAACGCCGTGATAGAAGTCGTTATGTCCGTGCCATTCGAGCATCGACGAGGGAACGCCTGCATAGTGGTGCAAGCCGTAAACTATACCGGGAACGCTTCTCGGCAAAGCTACGCCGGGGTAGGAAACTCCGTAGCCCATCGTGTCGCACATACGGATTTTGACCGGTATATCGGCTTCCTTTGAAAGATTGTTAAGCTCGTTTACGAAAGGTACTACGAAGCCGTAGAAATCAGCTCTCGTTATATCTTCAAGGTGGCATCTCGGACGGATTCCCGCGTCAAAAGCGTTTTTAACTACGCCAAGGTAGTGGTCGAGCGCTTCACGTCTTGAAAGGCCGAGCTTCTTGAAAATGTGATAGTCGGAGCAGGAAACGAGAATACCCGTCTCCTTGATTCCGAGGTCGGCAACGAGGGCAAAGTCCTCTTTTTTCGCTCTTATCCATGTTGTAATTTCGGGGAATTTATATCCAAGCTCCATACATTTTTCAAGAGCGAGTCTATCCTTTTTGGTATATACGAAAAATTCGCTCTGACGGATGATTCCGTTTTCTCCGCCAAGTCTGTGGAGAAGCTTGTATATATCAACTATATTCTCGGTCGTGTAAGGCGCGCGTGACTGCTGTCCGTCTCTGAAGGTCGTGTCCGTAATCCAAATATCCTCGGGCATATCGAGAGGAACGTGGCGGTGGTTAAACGCAACCTTCGGGATTTCGTCGTAGGGGTAAATATCTCTGTAAAGGTTAGCCTCCTCAACGTCCTGAAGCGAGTACTTATACTGCGACTGTTCGATAAGATTCGTGTTTGGGTTCTTGATAATCATAGAGTTCTCCTGTTCGGACTTTTCGCCCGATTTTTATGCGTTTTTATAAATTGTATTCTTGTATACAATTTGCTTTTATGGGTGTTATTATACTATAGGAATATTCATTTGTCAATAGCTTTATAAAAATAATTTATCCTTTTTACATAAAAATTTCACCGAGCTTAACTTCGGCGTTTCGGGAAAGCTTCTCGCTTCAAATACTCGCCTTGGCGGCAAAGAAAAAGAGGGCGAATCGGAAAATCCGAAATGCGCTCTCTTCTTCTCATATTTTTCGGTTTAAAGTTATATTTAACCGTCCATTTCGCATTTATAGCCTGCGTCGATTACGGCTTTAACCAAATCTTCCGCCAAAACGCCGTTTGGCAAATTAAGCTTCGCCACGCCTTTTTTGTGGCTTACTTCGGCAGAAACGCCGGGGAAAGCTTCAAGCGCAGACTTCACCCTCGCCTCGCAATGCGGGCACATCATTCCTCGTATCTTAAGCTTTAACATTTCGGTTTTCTCCTTTTTATCTTCAATATCTTCAATTGATTGCGTTTTATTAAAAAAGCTTTTTAAATTCAGCCTCAGGGCATTCATAACGACGGAAAAGCTCGAAAGGCTCATCGCCAGAGCTCCAAACATCGGATTAAGCTCCCACGAGAAAGCCGCAATGAAAGCTCCTGCGGCAAGGGGGATTCCGACGGAATTGTAGAAAAACGCCCAGAAAAGATTTTCCTTTATATTCTTAAGAGCGCATCTTCCGAGTTTTATAGCTCCGAGCACCGTTGAAATTCCGTCGTTCATCAAAACGACGTCAGCGCTTTCGATAGCTATATCCGTCCCTCGCCCGACGGCTATTCCAACGTCGGCAACCGTGAGCGCGGGGGCGTCGTTTATACCGTCGCCAACCATTATAACCTTAGATTCTTTCGAAAGGCTTTCGACAAACGAAGCCTTATCGGCGGGCAACATTTCCGCTCGGTATTCTCTGATTCCGATTTTCTCGGCAAGCGCCGCTGCGCATCTTTCGTTGTCGCCCGTTAACATAACGGCGCGTATGCCCATTTTGCCAAGCTCCGCTACGCTTTCCTTTGCGTCCTCTCGCACCGAGTCCTCGCACGCAACGATTCCCAAAATTTTGCCGTCAAATGCGAAAAATACCGCAGTTTTGCCCTCTTCCGAAAGCTTTCCGTATTCCTCTTTCAAAAATTCGTTAACTTCAAACGCTTCGCTTATAAATTTATAGCTTCCCGCAAGGGCGCGTTTTCCGTCTATCACGGCTTCAACTCCGTTTCCGACGAGAGCCTTGAAGCTTTCGGTGGGGCGAAGCGAAAGCCCGCTCTCCTTTGCGTAATTCACGATTGCAACGGCAATAGGATGCTCGCTTTTTTCTTCAACGCTTGCCAAAAGGGATATAAAATCGTTCTCGGGAATTTCGTAAGGCACGACGTCCGATACCGCAAGCTTTCCTTTCGTGAGCGTTCCCGTTTTGTCAAAAACAACCGTCTTCGCCTTTCCCGTAAGCTCAATTGACGCCGCAGTTTTGAAAAGAACTCCGCCGCGCGCTCCGATTCCGCTTGAAACCATTATCGCAACGGGGGTTGCAAGTCCGAGGGCGCAGGGGCAGCTTATAACGAGAACCGAAATTCCGCGCGCAAGCGCATAACCCAAACTATTGTTTACAAAAAACCAAATTAAAGTCGTTAATATTGCAATGCCTATAACCGTGGGAACGAAAATTCCCGCTACACGGTCTGCAAGCTTTGCTATGGGCGCTTTGCTTGCGGAAGCGTCGGAAACCATTTTAACGACTTCGCCAAGGAGCGTATCCTTGCCGACCTTTACGGCGCGGCACTCGAAATATCCCGAAACGTTCACCGTTCCTGCGAAAACCTGCGAGCCGAGCGTTTTTTCATTCGGAACGCTCTCACCCGTAAGGCTCGCTTCATTCACCGAGCCCTCGCCCGAAATCACGACGCCGTCTGCGGCAAAGCTCTCTCCCGGACGGACTATAAAAACGTCACCGACGGCAACGTCTTTCGTTGGAATACTTATCTCACGCCCAAAGCGCACGACTCGCGCCTCTTTCGGAGTCAATTCAAGAAGCCCGTTTATCGCGCTCGTGGTTTTTCCCTTGGCTATTGCTTCAAGAAGCTTGCCGAGCGTTATAAATCCGACTATCATTGCGGCAGATTCGAAGTAAAGCTCGTGCAGATATGCGTGCGAGGAAGCGCTGTCTTTCAGCATTTTAAACACTATAAACGCGCTCCACAGAAAAGACGTAAGCGAGCCCATCGCAACGAGAGTGTCCATATTGGGAGCGCCCTTTACGACCGCCTTTATACCGCTCGTGTAAAATTTGTAATTTATAATCATCACCGAAAGCGAAAGCGAAAGCTCAACGAAAGCTATCGCAATCGGCCTTTTCGCAAGAAAGTCGGGCAAGGGGAAATTCCACATAAGGTGGCCCATTGAAACGTACATAAGAATGACGAGAAGAAAAACCGACGCTATAAGCCTTCTTAAAAGCGTTTTTTGCTCCACGCTTGCCACCGATTGAAAATTTTCGCCCTCTTTTTCATCTTCAAACGGCGAAGCTCCGTAGCCCGCGCGCACGACGGCTTCTATAACGCTTTTCTCGTCCGCCCCCTCAACCGTCATTGAGTTGGTAAGCAAATTAACGCTGCAAGAGCTGACGCCCTCAATCGCCCTTACCGCCTTTTCAACTCTTGCGGAGCAAGCGGCGCAGGACATACCGGTTATTTTATATTTATCCAATTCTACGACACCTCACTTCTGAATTTGCTTGGCGAAACGGCCTTGTTTTTTGAAAAGAACCTCGAAAACGAAAGAACGTCGGGAAAGCCGCAACCCTCTGCAATCTCCGTGATAGAAAAGCTCGTGCTTTTAAGCATAAGCTCCGACCTTGAAAGGCGAAGCTCCGAAAGATAGCGTTTCGGTGACACGCCCTCGTACTTAATGAAAAGATTATACAAATATCTGTCGTTGACACCGACAGCCGCGGCAACGTCCGTTATCGAAATCTGAGAGGACAAATTAAGATTCATATATCTCTTAGCTTCCTCTACGTATCGGTTTTTAAAGCTTTTTTCACTCTTTCCGTGATAGGAGGTTAAAAAGTAAAAATAACCTATTGCACGAGTGGCTGATACGGGCGAATCTTCTGCCGTAATATTCTCAAAAAGCGACATAAATTTAGAGTTCAAGTTAAATTCAAAGATTCCGTTTTCATCTGTTTGAACGTATTTTTTAGCAATATTTTCTGCCGCCTCTCCCGCAAACGCTACCCAAAAATAACGCCACGGCTTTTCATCCGAGGTATGATATTCGCACTTGACGTTTGCTCCTACGTAAAAGCCCTCTCCCGCCTTGACCGGCATGGAATTAAAGAAGCCTTCCCCGGTTAAAACGTAGTGAATTATGTGAACGTCACGCAAGCCTTTGTTCCAACGGGCGTTTTCCGAAATCTCTTCATAGCCGAAGTTAAGCACGAAAAAGTCTTGATTTAGCTCGTGCTCCGTCAATATGATTTTCAATACCAACGTTCCTTTCGCATTTTGTTATAGTATGATTTTACCATAAATATGTATGTTTTGTAAATAGTATTGTCAAAAAAAATGTTGTAAAATAATTTTACAAGAATTCAAAGAGGGAGAAAAGCATGAGATACACTCAAATCGCTACTGTAAAGCCATTTGAGGGCGCGCCGAAAATCCACGTACCGGGAGTTTTCGGAGCTTCGCCTAAGAAGCCTTTCCTTATGAGAATAGGCGCATCGGGCGAGCGCCCCATTAAGTTTTCCGCAGAAAATCTTCCCGACGGGCTTAAGATACGCAACAACGTAATCGAGGGCGCTGTTTTAAAAAGCGGAAAATATAAAATCAAGCTTATCGCCGAAAACGGCCTCGGAAAAGACGAAAAGCACGTTACGCTTGAAATTAAGAAAAACAACGTTCTTTTAACTCCTCTTATGGGATTTACGAGCTGGAACGCTTACGCATTCGAGGGCTTGACTCAGGAAAAAATGGAGTTTACCGCAAAAAGAATGGAAGAATCGGGACTTGCCGAATACGGATATAACTACGTGAATATCGACTCAGGCTGGCAGGGTGACTACGGCGGAAAGTACGACGCCGTTATGCCCAACGAGAAATTCCCCGACATGAAAGGCTTCTGCGACAGATTGCACGAAAAGGGCTTCAAATGCGGCATTTATTCAACGCCCATGCTTGCGGCATTCGGTTGCTCCATTGAAAGAAATCCCTTGCCCCTCGGCTGCACGCAAGGCGCGCCCGACGACAGATTTTCGGAAGAGCGCGGCGGCATCGGAGTTATAAGAAAAGAAAAAAACAATGCGCTTCAGTGGGCTGAATGGGGATTTGACTACCTTAAATACGATTGGCGCCCGACGGACACGGTCAACGCCGAGCTTATGCGCCGAGAGCTTGTGAAAACATCAAGAGATTTCGGCTACTCGGTTACCATGAGAGCAAACCCCGCTTACCGCAACTATTGGGGCAAATATTGCTCAAGCTACAGAAACAATCCCGACTCGGTGGGAAACTGGAAAAATCTTCTTGAAATTTACAGAAGCTATTTTGATTTTATCGATTGCGCGAACAGAGGCCATTTCTTCGACCTCGATATGCTTGACATCGGCCCGTCCGACCTTTTTGAAATGTTCGGCTTCTACGACGACAAAAACTTCGGATATACGGAGGACGAGCAGCTCGCAGTTTTCTCAACTCGCGCATTCTTAGCATCTCCGATACAGATAAGCGGAAAGCTCGATACTCTTTCCGAGTTTGAGATTTCAATGTACTGTAACGACGAAATCCTTGAAATAAACCAAGATACGCTCGGCGCTCCCGCAAAGCCTTATATGCTCATCGAATCAGGAGAAAAGATTCTTCACGTTTTAAAGCGTGAGCTCTCGGACGGCTCTTATGCGCTCGCCGTATTCAATTTCGGCGAAACGGAAGAAAACCCCAAGATTTATCTTGACGGGGTATCAAAAATACGTGACGTTTGGGCAAAGCGTGATTTAAAGCCTACGAAAACCCTTACGGTTTTGGAAATGAAACCCCATACCGTGCGAATTTTTAAAGTTTCAAAAGTTTAAAGGAGTAAACAAATGTTGACACATAAGATAGCTGTTATAGCAGGCGACGGAATAGGCCCTGAGGTTATTGACGAGGGCATCAAGGTGCTCAATGCGGTTGCCGAAAAGGACGGCGGATTCAAGTTTGAATTTACAAGCTTCCCTTGGGGTTGCGACTACTACAAGGAAACCGGCAGAATGATGGCGGAGGACGGAATCGAAACTCTTAAAAAATTCGACGCAATATTTCTCGGCGCGGTAGGCTCGCCCGGAGTGCCCGACCACATATCTCTTTGGGATCTTCTCCTCGTTATAAGAAAGAGCTTTGACCAATACGTAAACCTGCGTCCCGTTAAGCTTCTTAACGGCGCTCCCTGTCCTTTAAAGGACGTAAAAAAAGAAGACGTCGATATGATTTTCGTGCGTGAAAATACCGAGGGCGAATATGCCGGAAGCGGAAGCTGGCTCTTCCGAGGCAAGCCTAACGAGGTTGTTATTCAAGACGGAGTTTTCTCCCGTCGAGGCACGGAAAGAGTTATACGCTACGCATACGAGCTTGCAAGAAGCGAGGGTAAAACCTTAACGAGCATAAGCAAAGGAAATGCGCTTAACTACTCCATGGTATTCTGGGATCAGATATTCAAGGAGGTCGGCGCTGAATATCCCGACGTTAAAACCTATTCTTATCTTGTCGATGCGGCAAGCATGTTTATGGTTAAAGATCCCAAAAGATTCGAGGTAATCGTTACGTCTAACCTTTTCGGTGATATTCTCACCGACCTCGGAGCTGCAATCCAGGGCGGAATGGGACTTGCGGCAGGCGCAAACCTCAACCCCGAGAAAGCTTTCCCCTCAATGTTTGAGCCTATTCACGGCTCCGCCCCCGATATTGCGGGACAGGGCAAGGCAAATCCCCTTGCAACCGTATGGTCGGCAAGCCAGCTGCTTGAATTTTTCGGCCACAAGACCTGGGCGGATAAGCTTATCACTATAATCGAAGAGCTTCTCACCGAGAAGAAAACCCTCACCCCCGACCTTGGCGGCGCGGCTACGACGAAAGAAGTCGGCGACGCTGTGGTTGAAAAGCTCAGAAAGTAAGAAAAATATAAAAAAGAGGCACACGTGTGCCTCTTTTTTGCGTTTTATGGGGAAAATCAAATCAAAAGAAGAACGTCTTCCTTGGGGATATAACCGAGGCTGCGTCTTACTTCCTTGCCGCCCTCGATAACGACGAGGGTGGGAATTGACGTGATACCGAAGGCTCTTGCGAGCTCGCCCTCTTCGTCAACGTTTATTTTGCCTATTTTAAAGTCGTCGGTTTCTCCGGCGATTTCTTCGAGTATGGGAGCGAGCATTTTGCAAGGGCCGCACCAGTTGGCAAAAAAGTCGAGAAGCACGGGCTTGTCCGAGTTTTTAACCTCATTTTCAAAGTTAGCGCTTGTAATTTTTACAATTTCCATTTTAAAGCTCCTTTTTTATAAATTATAGAAACGCAGTAAGCAAAACCATAACGGGCAAGCTTACTATTGATAAAATCGTTGATAAAAGAATCGCGCCCGAGGCTTCCCTTTGCCCGTTATCAAGCATTTCGGCAAAGGCGAGAACGACAGATGCCGTGGGGCACGCCGTAAGAATATAAAGGCACGACTTAACTGCGGAGTCAAGGGGGATAAAGAATATGAGCAAAAACGCAACCACGGGCATGAGTATTTGCTTTACAGCCGATGAAATATAAAGCTTTTTGTCACCGAAAACGCTCTTTGGCTTAACCGTTGCAAGCCGCATACCTAGAACCATCATAGAAAGCGGAGTTGCCATCTTTCCCATAACCGTTATGGAACTAAGCAGGGTTGACGGTATATTTATTCCGACGAGGAAAATCAGAAAAGCGATACCCGTGCTTATCATTGCGGGGTTTAAGAACACTTTTTTAAGCGAGATATATTTTGCATCTCCCGAAATCAAATATGCGCCGACGGTCCAACCTATAATATTCATTATAAGCGAAAAAATCGATGCGTAAACGATTAAGCCGGAGGCAATTTCGGGGAGAAGCGCCTCAATTATCGGAATTCCGAAAAAAGTGCAGTTGGCAAAGGTTGACGATACGGTAATAATTCCGTAAACCGCTCTTTTCCTCGCGCCGCCAAACGCAAAATACGCCGCAAGAAGAACCACAACGTGAAGCGCTGTGACAAGGAGCGAGAAAAGCCCCATATCTTTAAGCGCATCAAAAGAAAATTTTACGTTAGCAAAGCTGTATATCGCTATTGCGGGCTGGCATATATAAACGAGTATTTTAGATACTCCGGGTATGAAATCTTCTTTCACCATCTTGAATTTTATGAAAAGATAACCCGGCACAGCGGAAGCAAGAAGAATTCCTACCGAAAAAAGCGTAATTAAAAACGTAGGCATCAGATCCTCGGTACTAAAAGATAATTTAACGCAGGGTGGGTGATAAGGTCAAGATTATGATAAGCTTCACGAAGCTCAACCTCATTACTTATTTGTACCACGAGTTTCTCAAATTCATTCACTCCAACGACGCTGTAAAAATCAAGGAAGCAGGAATCGGAGCTTGTGTCAAGATATGCGTAGTCGTAAGTGTTTATCGGCAACTTATAGATAAAGCATACGCCCTGCTCGGTTTCGACCTCTTTATAGCTGCCGGCTTCCATAAGGGTAGCTTCGTTTACAACCATTGGCTGCTCGTTTTTAAACCATGCGGTGTAAGAGGAATCCTCGTGAAAATAAAATCCCAGCTGATCCTTCACGCCGTAGGGGCTTTTGTATTTGGAGATATAATTTACGAACATTCCCTCGTTCATCTGGCCGCTCGCATCCGTGTCAAGATTTCTTATAGCGTCACGGATGATTTCAACGTCGGAAAGTCTTTTCGCTTTTTCCTCTTCGCTCAAATCAACGTAAATGAATTTTCCGTTTTCGTGCATACGGTTGCCGTTAGAGTCAAGCTTATAGTCCTTTTTCGTGTTTATGAAAAGAAGCATAACCTTCGAATATTCGGAGTAGTAATTGCGGCTAAGCTCCTCGTTTGCGGCTAACGCCGAGTAATTTGAGGCGAAATAAACGTTGTAAGCATTTTTGAATTTGTAAAGCTTCGTAATTATTCCTACGTAATCATCATACGTAAATCCGCTCTTCGAAGCTTCCTCGTTAAATTTATCCTCGCTCGATTCCATACGGAAAACGAAGATTTCATTCGCCGCTTTTTCTATTTCAGCCTTTTCAGCCTTCGTGAGCTTTGCATACTGATCAAAAACGTAGTTTGTGGCAACTACCTGAGTGATGAATTGCTTCGTTTTGAATTCAAGAAGCGCGCCGTAAGTTTCAGCTATCGGGCATTTTGAATTCCAGAATTCAGGCGTATCCTCCGCTCCCTGTTTGCTGTATGCGGTTAATAAATCGTATTTGCAATAGCTTGCAAAAAATTTCATTTCGGCGTCGGTAAGAGTTGCGCCCTTGTATTTAGCCACTGCATTTTTGTTTTTATTTCCGCTGATAACGCCGACAATAATGCCCGCAGTTATCACTAAAACAAGGAAAATGCAAACAAAAGTTATCAAAAAGACCTTTCCTTTGCTAAGTCGGAGGCCAAG
>JAZRGJ010000129.1:0-4229 GCA_045644125.1 Eubacteriales bacterium
CAGAGATGCGGAATGTACTACGTAAACGCTCGTTGGCCCGGCGGTATGCTCACCAACTTCAACACCATCCGTAAGTCCATCAAGCGTCTTAAGGACCTTGAGAAGATGCAGGCTGACGGTACCTTCGATCTTCTTCCTAAGAAGGAAGTTGCTAAGAAGCTCAAGGAGATGGAGGATCTCGAGAAGGCATACGGCGGTATCAAGGATATGGACAGACTCCCCGCAGCTATGTTCGTAGTTGACACCCGCAAGGAAAGAATCGCAGTTCTTGAAGCTAAGAAGCTTGGCATTCCCGTTGTTGCAATCGTAGACACTAACTGCGATCCCGACGACGCAGATTACGTAATTCCCGGTAACGACGACGCTATCCGCGCAATCAAGCTTATCGCAGGCGCGCTTGCTGATGCTGTTATCGAAGCTCACGGCGGCGTTCAGGAAGAGCCCGCAGCAGAGGAAGCTGTTGAAGCAGTAGAAGAAACCGCAGCAGTAGATGCTGAATAATCTTAACGGAGGAAAATAAAATGGCAGAATTTTCAGCTAAAGACGTAGCCGAGCTCAGAAAGCAGACCGGTTGCGGAATGATGGATTGCAAGAACGCTCTTAAGGATGCAAACGGCAACTTTGAAGAAGCAGTTAAGATTCTTCGTGAGAAGGGTATGGCTGCAACCGCAAAGAAGGCAGACCGTATCGCAGCAGAGGGTCTTGTTGTCATCATGACTATCGGCTCAACGACCGCTATCGTTGAAGTAAACTCCGAAACCGACTTCGTTGCTAAGAACGCAATTTTCCAGGAGTTCGTTAAGGACGTACTTAAATCTATTATCGCAAACAAGCCCGCAGACGTTGATGCGCTTCTCGCATCTGAATTCGTTGGCGGCGGCACAGTTGCAGATGCTCTTTCGGATAAAACCTACACCATCGGTGAAAAGCTTTCTATCCGTAGATTCACTATCGTTGACGGCACCGTTGCAACTTATATCCACGGTCTTGGCGCAACCGGCGTTATCGTAAACTTTGAAACCAACCTTGCTGACAAGGAAGCTTTCATGGAGTGCGCAAAGAACGTTGCTCTTCAGACTGCGGCAATGCCCGTTCAGTACCTCAACCGTGAGTCTGTTCCCGCATCCGTTCTCGAAGAAGAGAAGACCATCCTTATCAAGCAGATGCAGCAGGATCCCAAGATGGCAGGCAAGCCCGAGCAGGTTCTTGCTAAGATCGTTGAAGGAAAGCTTGGCAAATTCTATGAAACCAACTGCCTTCTCGACCAGGCTTACGTAAAAGACGATTCCATGTCCGTTTCCAAGTACGTTGCTTCCGTAGCAAAAGAGCTTGGCGGCGAGATCAAGGTTGTTGGCTACGTTCGTTACGATAAGGGCGAAGGCATCCAGAAAAGAGAAGAAGATTTCGCAGCAGAAATCGAAAAGATGGTTAAGGGCTAATCCGAAACCGATAAAAAGGGAGCGACGTGTCGCTCCCTTCTTTTTTCATATATAAATAAATTGAAACGAAAACTTCTCGATGCGAAAAAAGCGGAGCTAATTCTTTAACTCCGTTTTATTTTTATAAAAAGCCTCATATAAATTAAATGAAATGAGGTTTTTTGAATGACTGACAGAAAAAGATTTTTTTATAATGCAGCCTTGCTCACGGTGGTTGCGCTATCGGTTAAAACCGTAAATCTTGCTTTTTCGGCTTTTATCAGCCGTAAAATAGGAGCTGAGGCGCTCGGGCTTTACACCCTCATCGGAACGGTATACGCTTTTGCTATAACCTTTGCTACGTCGGGTATAAATTTAACTGTTACAAGGCTTGTCGCATCGGCTGTCGGAGAAGAAAAACGGGGCGAAATTTCGAGAATAATGCGACACGCAGTGGGGTATGCCCTTATTTTCTCATGCTTTGCGAGCTTCGTTCTTTTTTCCTTTGCGCCGTATTTCTCGCACGCTGTTTTAAAGGATGCAAGAGCCCTTTCGCCATTGAGGATGTTAGCTTTATCGCTTGTTCCCATTGCCTTGTCGGCAGTTTTCTCGGGATATTTTATAGGCGTTAAAAAAATCGTAAGAAGCTCCGTTACTCAAGTGGCATCTCAAATTTTCAAAATAGCGCTCACGGTAATTCTCGTTACTCGGGCGGCAGACGGAGGCGTTGGCGCGGCAACGCTCGCTCTTTGCATATCAACTACCGTAAGTGAGATTTTCTCGTTCGTATTTGCTCTTTTCCAATATCTCAGCGCAAAAAAAGAGAAGCTTTCCGAAAGCTCACATTCGCATTTTTCCGACGTAAGCAATATGGCGCTTCCGCTTGCGTTTTCAGCTTATATAAGGTCGGCTCTTTTGACTCTTGAGCACGTCCTTATTCCAAGGCGGCTCCGCCTCTACGACGATACAGACGGCTCTGCCCTCGCATCTTACGGGACGCTTCACGGAATGGCTTTGCCCGTTGCGCTTTATCCTATGACGCTTTTATCGTCCTTTGCCTCTCTTTTAGTGCCGGAATTTGCGGAGAGCGAAGCCCGACGTGACGCGCGCCGCTTGAAGCGCATATGCGAAGAGGTAATATCGGCAAGCCTGAAATATGCGGCGCCGATTTCGGTTTTTATATATCTTTTTTCGGAAGAGCTTGCGTATTGCCTGTATTCTTCTTACGATGCCGGCCGCCATATAGCAATGCTCGCTCCCGTAATTCCGATAATGTATCTCGATCACGTAACAGACGCAATGCTTAAGGGAATCGGTGAACAGGTTTATTCCATGTGGGTTAATATAAGCGATTCTTTTCTCTCGGTTTTCCTTATCTGGTTTTTGTTGCCGAAAATGGGGATTTCGGGATATGCGCTTGTCATAATAGTGATGGAGGCGTATAACTTCTTGCTCTCGTTCATTCGTCTTAAGGCTCGGGTTAAGTTCAGCGTGAAAAGTCTTTTCTCATTCGCTGCGCCCTTTGGCGAAGCCTGCCTTTCTGCATGCCTTGCGAATACGCTGTTTGCGTTTTCGGGCGCTTTAACAACGCCCCTGCAGCTCGCTTCAAAAATCGTATTTTCCGTTTGCGCATTTCTCGTTATGAATTTTTCTCTTGGCCTCGTTTTCAAGAGAAAGGCGCACCCGTGTAACGTTATCGCCGAATAAAAACAATAAAAAGAGAGAACGAATCGGTTAAAATCCCGAAACGTCCTCTCTTTTTTCGCCATTTTAAGTTTAGAGTTATGATTCTAAGCGTTTTTCGCTATGAATTTGAGAAAAGCGGAGCCGTTATTATTTTTTAAGCTCCAGAAGGAGTTCCTTGCCTGCTTTGATAAGAGACTCCGCAACTCCTGCGCGATAGCGTGTCGAGCGAGCTTCATATCCGCCCTCGTCGTAAGCTGACTGAACGGGGAAATAACCGAAGTTGCCGTTTGTGAGAGCGCAGGGTAAAATGAGTTCAAAACCGGGAGTTTCTTTGATTTTAACGCCAATATCCGTGAAAGGCTCGCCGGGAATTGAAACGAATGCGATATGGCCGAGGTTTAACGCCGACATCGGAAGCATAAAGTTTTCAGGTCCGTTTTCAAGGGCGCACATACGCAAAGCCTCCGCCACGACGGTTGTAAGCTCCATTGCGGTGTAGGGTATGAGGTCGTCCCTGCCGTTTTCGTGAAGTTCTTTGTATTCGTGAGCGCGGGGAAGATCCTCGGGCTTCGGAAGATTTGCCGCAATCGGAATCATTCTTTTTATAATGTTGATTTTGTCAACTTCAGTATATAAAACCTTATCCCATACCTGAAGAACCGCGCCTGCGATAGCTCTTCCGACGAAGCGCGCCATTCCGGGACTCTTCATTTCGTTATCAAAGCTTATTTCGGTATCATTCATATCACCGGGGATAGGATGAACGTTTGTGCTTCCAACGTCGCCCTGGGCGCCCATAATGCAGACGCACTTTGCTCCTTCAAGAGCACGAGAAACTGTATCGCGGCAAACGCCAACCCAGTCGGAGCAATATTTATCTCCGTTTACAGTATCGGCGTGAACGCCGTAATTGAGGATAACCACGTCCTCTTTGTCAAACCGTTTGAAGCGAACAACGTTTACCCTGCGGTCAAGCTCGCCTATCGGAGAGTCGATGTTCGGATCGTTTATCGGTGGGCAGGTGCAGGTTGTGCCGTCCTTCATTCTGTATCTGCGGATATAGGATATCCTATCGGGCGCATAGCCAACGCCGTATCCAATTTTTGCAGGGCACATATCCTTTAT
>JAZRGJ010000130.1:0-5131 GCA_045644125.1 Eubacteriales bacterium
TAACGTTTCCCGTTTCAGTAGCGTAAAAATTATTGTTTCGCAGAGCATAAATAAAAGCTTCTTTGCTTTTTTCAGGTGCTTTTATAACAGTTTTTCCGGGTATTTTATGATATCCCCATATAGGTCCGTGAGAGTCGCTCGCGCAAGTGGGGCTGACTTTGAAGCCTGCATCAAGCGCTTCGGAATATGCGTATTCATAAATAAGGCACTCATCCTTATCATTTCCGGAACCAAGCTCAATGCCCCTCATTATGCGGCGCATTTCTTCGGTATTATGATGCGAAAAATCAAAATTCCAAATTCCAGGAGTGCTAAAGCCCGTTATATTGGGATGCGCAAATATTCCTATCGGCTCTGGTGTTTTTGAGAACGTGTCCTCAAATTCCTGCCAGGGTTTGTTAGGCACGTAGTCTTCCGCATTCAAGGTAACAACCTCACCCGAAAGGCGACGCTTTATGCCAAATCTATCCGTTACGACGTGTCTTATCTCCGACTCTGCGCCTGGCAGAATTACAACGTTCTTCGGCTCGCTTTTTTCGTCCGCAACAAACCCTCTGAAAAAGTCAATATCGTTCAATACACCTGCATGATCCGAAATGACGCTTGCGTCCATAAGCGCTTCGTTTTTGAGTTGATTTATATAGTCTATCTGAAATTCACTTTGTCTTGCAAAGCAGGCCTCGTGATCATGCGTGTAAAACGTGTGGTCGTGCATATCCGCAAGATAATAGTTAAGCTCACATCCCTCGGAAAGATATTTCGGTTCCAAAACCTCAATCTCGCATAAGTGCTCTTCGCCGTTAAAGCTCGCTTTTACGCTTGCACGTCCCGTCTTTTTTAGAACAAGAAGAACTCCGTTGTTGAAGTTTTCATTGCCGTCTCCGCAAAATTCTCTTAGTGCTACGGCATCACCCGAAACGCTCCATTTTATATCCGCTTTTATAAGCTCATTAGACGTCAAGGGAAAGTCAAAATAAAGAGGCACTATATTTCCGCGAAACGACACGATTTTCTCGCTTGATAAAGCATTTTCCATAAAATCACCTCAAATATACAAATTCGGCAAAAGGCTGTCGCATAGCGACAGCCTTAAATTTTACAAAAGCTTTTTGATAAGCTTAGTTCCCTCTTCAACGATTTTTTCGGCAACGCCCGGCTTAAAGCTTGAGCTTGCTGATTCATAGCCGCCCTCGGCATACGCCTCGGCATTCGGGAAATAGCCCTTATAACCATTAGTAAGACTGCAGGGAACAACAAGCCCAAGCTCCGCGTTGTTTGCCTTAAGACCAACACCTACAGTTGTAAAAGGCTCACCGGGGAAAGATAAAAACGCAACGTTTCCAAGCTTTATGGCAGTCATCGGGAAATCGAAATATTCAGGACCATCCTTAAGTCTTACCATTCTCGTGGCTCTTGCTACTTCAGTTGTGAGAGCCATTCCCTTGAAAGGAATTTCATCGTCGCGTCCCGCATTGTGAAGCTCCAAATACTTAAGCGCAACAGGAAGCTCCTCAGCCGTGGGAACGTTTGCGGCAATTTTCACGTTTTCCTCTACGTACTTTATCTCGTCAACATCGGAATAAAGAAGCTTTTCATAAACCTGAAGAACTGCGCCTGCAACGACGTTGCCCATGTGTCTTGCGTGAGGATAGCCTCTCCAAACGTCGTCGAAATCGTGGAACATTCCGTTGAGTTCACCCGAACGTGGCATTACGTTAACATGGTTAACGTCGCCTGCTGCGCCGTTAAAGAATATACATTTCGTGTTATCTATTGCAGCTTCAACGGTCTTTCTTACAAAGCCGGGCCAATCCGCAGAAATGAGATTTCCGCCAACGGTGTCGGGGTGAGTTCCAAAGTTAACGAGAACGATTGTTTCAGCGCCCTCACGGTCAAATCTTATAACGCCGACTCTCTCATCAACCTCACCGATAGGAGCAACTATATCGGGGTTATTAACGCCGGGGTTCGTTCTGCAAGAGCCGTCTTTCATCATATAACGTCTGCCAAAAGATATTCTTTCCGCCTTTGACGTGCCGTAAGCCATTCGCGCGTCTTTAAGGTCGGCAATCGCAAATTTTGCGGCATCGCAAGCTTTGAGCAATAACCAATTAAAATAATTCTTTTCAAGCTCGCCTGTAGCATTTGTATCTACGAGAGGTCCTGTGTGCGTATGAGTCGAGCTGATAAATATAGCCTCTCTGGGAATTCCGGAAGCTTTGCTTATTGCATCGCGAAATACGTTGCAGCCTTCGTTTCTTAAGCCAACAAGGTCAAAGCAACAAAGCAAAACGATATTCTCGCCTGCCGAAAGCGCAAGAGCGTTTACGTATAGATCGTCGAGGACGCCCTCTGCCTTTCTGACTTTGTAATACCCCGTAATATCAATACCCATCGGGGGAGTTATTTTCACTCTGGAAAAACCCGCTTTTAAATTATTCATTTTCTAAAATCAGAAGCTTTTAAGAAACTTCGTTCCTTTCTCAATTATAATTTCCGCAACACCTGCTTTAAATCTTGAGGTTGCCGTTTCATATCCACCCTCGTCGTATGCGTCTTTATTCGGGAAATAACCCTCGTATCCGTTAGTGTTGGAGCAAGGAAGAACGAGGCTGTATTCCTTACAGTTTTCCTTAACGCCCATACCGATAGAAGTGAAGGGCTCTCCGGGGATTCCGAGGAATGCGAGATTTCCGACTCTTACAGCAGAAAGAAGGAAATCAAAGTGATCGGGGCCGTCCTTAAGTCTTACCTTACGCGCTGCATCTGCCACAGCGGTGGTAAGAGCCATTCCCTTGAAAGGAATTTCGTCGTCACGTCCCGCTTTGTGCAGTTCATTGTACTTAATTGCGAGAGGAAGCTCCTCGGGCGAGGGAACGTTTGCGGGGATTTTTATAATTTCATTCTTATAGTCGATAGACTCAACGTCTTCGTAAGCAAGTTTTTCGTAAACCTGAATCGCTGCGCCTGCAACTACGTTGCCCATATGTCTTGCGTGGGGATATCCTCTGTCTACGTCGTCAAAATCGTGGAACATTCCGTTAGATTCGCCGGGACGGGGGAAAACGTTTACGTGGTTAACGTCGCCTTGAGCGCCGTTTAAGAATATGGATTTAGTTCCGGGAACAGCCGCTTCAAAGGTTTTGCTTACAAAGCCCGGCCAGTCCGCAGAAATAAGATTTCCGCCAACGGTATCGGGGTGAGTACCAAAGTTGATAAGCACTATATTATCTTTGCCCTCGCGGTCAAATCTTACAACGTTAACTCTCTCGTCAACCTCGCCGATAGGCTCAAGGATTTCGGGGTTATTAACGCCGGGATTAGTTCTGAAAGAGCCATCCTTCATTCTGAAGCGTCTTACGAAAGAAATTCTCTCCGCTTTTCCGATGCCGTACGCCATCTTTGCTTCCGTCATATCGGCAAGCGCAAAATTTATGCAATCCGCAATCTTAAGCTTGGTATCATTGAAATAATCGCGTGCGATTTCGGTTTTGTGATTGTGCGAAAAATCAGGACCGGTATGCGTATGCGTGCAAACCAATAAAATCGATTCGTAATCAAGCCCCGTAGCTTCGCTTACGTGCTTGCGAATGATGTTTGCAGACTCGGTGGGTATACCAAGAAGGTCAAGGCACACGATAGCGGCGGTTTTCTTTCCGTCGGATACGGCAAGCGCTATTGCGTGAAGGTCGTCAAGAACGCCTTCTGCCTTTCTTACCTGAAAATAACCGGAAACGTCAATGCCCATGGGGGGCGTTATAACAACTTTGGCATAGCCAACTTTTAAGTTATTCATATGGAACTCCTCACATTTTTTCGTTCAATTACATATTAACAAAAAAGCATATTAAAGTCAATAGAATTTAATTTTTTTATACATTTTGAATATTTATTTATACAAAAAAGCCATCGATGCGCCGGGGATGAAACAGAAAAAAAGAAAAAGGGGTAGCTCGATTTTTCAATACGAGCTATCCCTTTGATTTTGGGCGAAGCTATTATTTAGCTTCCTCCTCTGCCTTAACTGCAACGAGTTTAACGATTGCGGTTTCAGCTCCGTCGCCACGACGGGGACCCATTTTGTATACCTGAGTATAACCGCCGTTTACGTTCTGGTAAGCGGGAGCGATTACACTGAATACTTTTTTAGCTACATCTTCCTTTGTGATATAAGCAAGAGCTGCGCGATAAGCTGCGAGGTCACCCTTCTTACCGAGGG
This sequence comes from Eubacteriales bacterium, assembly GCA_045644125.1. Lineage (GTDB taxonomy): Bacteria > Bacillota > Clostridia > Oscillospirales > CAG-272 > UBA1740. Next base: position 4,220 of record JAZRGJ010000130.1, read on the forward strand.
TAATCATCTCGTCTGCCTTAGCGGAAACTTCCTGAGCTCTGGTGTAGGTCGTTTCAATCTTGCCGTTTTCAAGAAGAAGAGTTACCATGCCTCTGAGCATAGCCTTACGCTGTGCAGTGGTTCTGCCAAGCTTTCTCATTGTATGTTCCTCCTATTTCTTATTCTTCGTCTTTTTTAAGACTGAGGCCTAAGCTGCTAAGCTTCTGAATGATTTCTTCAAGAGATTTGCGGCCGAGGTTGCGGACTTTCATCATATCGTCCTCAGTGCGCTCAATAAGATCTTCTACAGTGTCTATGCTTGCGCGCTTCAAGCAATTGAAGCTTCTGATAGACAATTCAAGTTCCTCAATGGTCATCTCAAGGACTTTTTCCTTTTTAACCTCGGGTCTTTCAACCATTATCTCAGCCTTCTGAGCTTCATCAGACATATCGATAAAGAGTTTGAGGTGCTCGTTGAGAACCTTGGCGGCGAGCGATACTGCCTCGTTTGCTGCGATAGTTCCGTTTGTAAGAACCTTCATTGTGAGCTTGTCGTAATCAATGCTGTTACCTACACGGGTATTTACTACGTTATATTCAACCTTGTATACAGGGGTGAAGATAGAGTCAATGAAAATAAGACCGATAGGAGCACCTACGTTTGCGCCTGCGGCAGCAAGGTAATTCTGCTTGTTAAGGTCGGAAGGTCTGTAACCTCTGCCCTCATCAAACGTGATTTCCATATAGAAACGAGCGCCGTCGCTTACGGTACAAATGGGGTAGTTAGGATTGAGTATTTTAAGCCCTGCGTCAGGCGTAATATCGCCTGCGGTTACGTTGCAAGGACCGGTAACGTCGATAACGACAGTCTTGGGACCCTCGCACTCAAGCTTTGCAACAATGCCTTTTACGTTAAGAACGATTTCGGGAACG
>JAZRGJ010000131.1:0-3565 GCA_045644125.1 Eubacteriales bacterium
GGCTTTTTGGCACAAGGGAAAATTTATTAAAACGCTTTCGTTTTTCGGATTCGGGAAATCAAACAGAGCAATTTACGGTTATCTAAGCAGAAATTTTCCGGATTTGAGCTTCACTTTAAGGCTTCCGAGAGCCGAGCGAAATCTTCCGACAGGCGCGCGAATTTTCGAAGCGGATAAACTTTTTTGCGATTTTTGCGAGGACTTGGTTTTCGTTTCCCCCTCGCTAAGACGTGACAGAGCTGAATTTAAAAACTCGCTTTTATCCTCAGACGCAGAATTTTTCTTTGAGAAAAACTCGAGCGACGTTTTTGCCGTCACCGGCTCGGACGGTAAAAGCACAACGACACGCCTTGCCGAAATCTTACTCAAAACAGCGCACGAAAACGCTTTTGCTATTGGAAACATCGGCGTGCCATTCACCTCCGCGCTTGACTATCCTAAAAATTGCGTTTTTGCGGCAGAGCTATCAAGCTTTCAACTTAATTCTTTCACGCCAAGCTCGAAAAGAGCTGTAATAACGAATATAACTCCAAACCACCTTGACTGGCACAAGTCTTTCGAAGAGTATATTCTGGCAAAAGAAAACGTTTTAAAGGGCAGCCGCGAGCCCGTAATATTCCTTGAAAACGATTTGAGCTTTGAGCTTATTAAAAAATATCCGCCCTACGCCGTTGCATCCGCCACTTTGACGGAAGATGAAATCAAACGATATAAATCGCAAATTTACGTTTACATTAAAGACGGCGGTATATATGCAAACGGGGAAAGGCTAATTGAAAAAAGCGAGCTTTTGAGGAAAGAAGATTACAATCTCAAAAATTTTCTTTCGGCAATAGCCCTCGTCTACGGATTCTTTGATAAAACGAAGCTTTCGCAAGTAGCGAAAAGCTTTTCGGGACTTCCACACAGATTTGAGCTTGTGAGGGAGATTTGCGGAGTTAAAATCTTCAATTCCTCGATTGATTCATCGCCTTTGCGAACGCTTTCTACGCTCAGCGCTTACAAGAAGAGATTCGTTCTTATCTCAGGTGGAAGAACGAAGATGGAAAATTTTGAAATTCTTCGTGACGTAATAGAGAAAAATGCGCACGCCCTGGTACTAACGGGCGAAAACCGCTATCTCATCCACGAAAAGCTAAAGCCGATTTCAACCCCCGTTTACACCGAGGAGCTGCTCGACGGAGCCGTTGCTTTGGGTTTTGCTTTAGCGAAAAACAACTGTGATCTTATTTTTTCTCCGGCATCGACAAGCTTTGATGCTTTTGAAAATTTTGAACAAAGAGGCGAAGCGTTTCGACGAATCGCACAAAGTATATAAAACACGAAAGGTTCAGGACATGAAAAAGTTTATTGCGCTTATCTTTTCCATACTTGCGCTCACAGCGCTCGTTTCATGCGATAAAGCCGAGAGCGACATACCGGAGGGTATGCAGCTGGTTTACGGCTCGGAGAGCGACGGATACTTTTTTTACGCTCCTGAGGAGTGGTCGATTTCAAATACCGACAATATAAAAGCCGCTTACATTTCGAAGCTTAATACCACGTCGGTAAGCTTTGCCGAGGTTAAGTTTGACACCCCCGGCGATAAGTCGCAATATTTCTTTGAGCAATACTTCAACGATCATATTTACGACCTTCAAAAAATGAAGGGCTTCACACTTGAAGTGAATGCAAACGCCGTGAAATTCGGAATCGGTGAATTTGCCGCAACGAAAGCCGTTCAGTACGTTTACGGATACGAGTATCTCGAATTCCAATTCAAGTTTATGCAAATCCTCGTTGAGCACGACTCGCATTTCTATATTTTCACGTATGCGGGACAGAGCACCGCTGACGAAGGCGAAGAGCCTAATTACACTAAATATCTCAGCGTTGCGCAATCCGTTATAGATAACTTCCGCTTCGTTAAAAGAAGCGCCGCCGAATCGGATAGCTTAACCGATAATCCTCGTGACGAGGACGGATACGTTCTTGTTTCAAACAAGAAGCTTGCGCATTTTGATTTGTACGTCCCCGAAAGCTTCAAGCCGACCGCATCAAGCGCCATCGTTACCGTAAGACATGACGACGGCTCAACCATAAGCATATCCAAAGCCGCGCCTACGGGAATTGATGCAAGCCAGTATTTTGAAGCTCGCAAAAAAGAGCTTGAACAGTTTTTCGAAGACGTAACCGTAATTCAGAAAGACGTTGACACGGAGCTTGGAAACAGCGACAGCCTTATTTTCCGCAACTGGGACTGGGCTTACGAATACACCTACGTACACGAGGGTAAGAAGCATCACGTTTATCAGATTTTGTCAATCGACGGATTTGCGGGATACGTGTTTACTTACACCGCGCTTGAAGAAAATTATTTAACCCACTTCAGCGAAATACTTAAGGTTATAGAAAAGGTTCGTTTTTAATGAAAGAAATCTACCTTGATAACAGCGCAAGCACGAAAATATCCCCCGAAGCTTTAGCGAAATATAACGAAGTTTCGCAAAACGTTTACGGCAACCCATCCTCGCTTCATACCTTGGGATTTCTTGCCGAAAAGGAGATTCGGGCAGCAAGAGATGCGCTTCTCTCTTCCCTTTCCGCAAAAAATTCCGACGTTGTTTTTACCGCTTCCGGCAGCGAGGCGAACAATCTTGCAATACTCGGACGAGCTTTTTCAAAGGAGCGTTACCGCCGCGGAGCTAAAATAATTACCACGATGGGCGAGCACGCATCCGTTTCCGTGACTCTTTCGCATCTTTCATCGCTTGGGTTTAACGTAGTTTCAATACCAACGAAGGGCGGAAAGCTTGATTTCGACACGCTTTTAAAAGAGCTTGATTCAAGCGTAATTCTCGTTACGATGATGATGGTTAACAACGAAACCGGCGCGCTTTACGATACGGCTCGTGTTTCAAAGCTTATGAAGGCGAAGTCGCCCGATGCGTTTTTACACGTTGACGCAACGCAAAGCTTTATGAAGCTTAAATTTACCAAGCAATCCGTTGGCGCTGATATGATAAGCGTTTCTTCTCATAAGATTGAGGGCCCAAAGGGTGTTGGAGCGCTTGTTATTGACGAAAAAATTATAAAAGCTCGTGGACTTGCGCCTATAATTTTCGGCGGCGGTCAAGAGGGCGGCCTGCGCTCCGGAACGGAAAACGTGCCCGGAATTGCGGCTTTTGCCGAAGCGATAAGGCTTGCGAAAGAAAGCCTTGATGCGACTTTCGAGAAGCTTAACTCCTTAAGGACTTATTTTATAGAAAGATTAAAAGAGGACGGACTTTCGGAAATCAAACCGACGCTCCCGGAATCCTTTGCCCCTCATATAATAAATATAACTCTTCCGAAAATCAAGAGCGAAACGATGCTTCACTACCTTTCATCTCTTAATATTTTCGTTTCCTCGGGCTCTGCTTGCTCCTCGAACTCAAAAGGATTATCGAGCGCGCTTCTTGCCTACGGCAAGACTGACGCCGAGGCTGACAGCTCTTTAAGAATAAGCTTCGGAAAAAGAAACTCGAAAGAGGATGTAGACGCGCTATGCGATGCGTTGAAATCGGGTATTGCGAAGCTTGCGAGG
>JAZRGJ010000132.1:0-1518 GCA_045644125.1 Eubacteriales bacterium
AGTTTTCGGGAAGATTGTTGTAGAATGAGTCAAGCGCCCACATACCGTTATATTCAACTATAACGACGTCAGCCCCCGCGCGCTTTTGCAACGCCGATATTCTGTCGGGGGTGAGGCGGTCTTCTTCGTCAAACGTGGCAAAAGAAACGTTATCGGAAAGAACGTCGGGCGTGTATTCCTCAATTCCCTCTTCGCAAGCGATGAGAAGATATTTTTTGTCTTTATTGTTAAAATTGGGATCGGCAAGCGTGTCGATTATAAATTTCGTTTTTCCTGCTTCAAGAAATCCTGTGAAAAGATATACTGCAACTTCCATTTTAAACCTCGAAAGCCTTGGCAATTCTTTCTTTATCCAAATTTGCGCCGATAACGCAAAGTCTGCCTATAACGCCGGCGTTGCCGCGTCTTATATCAGCTTCACCGGGGACGTAATCAAAATGAATCCACTCGCCCTCAGCCGAAGCAACGATTCCCTTTGCTCTGAGAACCATTCCGAAAGAATCGTCCTCGTCAAATGATTCAAGAATCTCTCTGATTTTTTCTTCTGTGAATTTTTTGGGAGTTTCAACACCGAAGCTCGTAAATACTTCGTCTGCATGATGGTGGTGATGGTCGTGGCATCCGCACTCACACTCTTCGTCATGGTCGTGATGGTGATGACCATGGCATCCGCACTCGCACTCTTCGTCGTGGTCGTGATGGTGATGGTGGTGATGCGTATGCTTTTCAAGCTCGGCAAGCTCTGCTTCGAGGCTCAAATTCTTCTTTTCAATAGCGGAAAGCAGCTCGCTTCCCGAAAGATTCGCGATGGGAGTTGAAATAAGAGTCGCATCCGAATTATGCTCTCTTATAAGCGCTATAGCTTCTTTAACCTTTGCTTCACTTGCCGTATCGCTGTGGGAAAGCACGATTGCGGAAGCATTTTCAATCTGATCAAGGAAAAATTCGCCGAAATTCTTTATATACATTTTGGTTTTTCCGGCATCGGCAACCGTAGTGTAAGAATTGAGCGCAAAATCAGGGCAGTCAACCGCCTTTACCGCGCGAATAACGTCGGAAAGCTTACCGACGCCCGAGGGCTCGATAATGATTCTTTCGGGCTTATATTCCTCTTGCACTTTAATAAGAGCTTTTGAAAAATCTCCCACAAGAGAGCAGCAGATGCAACCGGAATTCATTTCCGTAATTTCAATTCCGGCATCGGAAAGAAAGCCGCCGTCAATACCGATTTCACCGAATTCATTTTCAATAAGGACGATGCGCTCACCGGCATACGCCTCTTTGATAAGTTTTTTTATAAGAGTTGTTTTTCCGGCGCCGAGAAAACCGGAAAAAATATCTATTTTCGTCATTTACCCCTACCTCAAAATAATATTATTATATATTATAATACACTTTTCCGTAAAAGTCAAGCAAATAAGGCTTAATAATTAAATTAAGAAATTGCCCTCGGTTTTTATCTCAAAAAGAAGCTCGCGCTCGGAAAATTTCACTCTTTCCCCTCTTTCAAGCATATAG
>JAZRGJ010000133.1:0-4640 GCA_045644125.1 Eubacteriales bacterium
AGCTTATCGAAACCTTAAAGGAAAGAGCGGAGCTGACGGTAGCCTTGACTATTCCCAAAACGGCGTACGACTCGTTTGAATACAAAGAGCCGAGATTCACGGAATCTCGCCTTAAAAAGCTCGGCGTATCAAAGGAGACGACTCTTGACGGCGCTTTCGGCATAAAGAGCGCCCACCTTTACGAAGTTTCAAAGCTTCTTTTCAAAACGGGAGCGGAAATTTCGGAAGAGCCCGACGGCTCGCTTCGCATTTTCGAGGCGAAAACTCCTTACGAGGAATGTGTCTTCGTTGCGGAGGATATAAAAAGACGGGTGATTTCGGGCGAAAAATATTCCGACTTTCTTGTAGTTGCCCGCAGAGCGGAAAGCTATATCGGCATGCTTGACGACGCGCTTAAAAAAAGCGGTATCCCCCACTTTTTCGCAAAGCCCACTGGCATCAGCGCATTTGAAGCGACGAAGCACTTGATTGCGGCAATCTCCACCGTTACCTCGCGCTTTGCAAAGGAAGAGCTTATCAGCTATATGAAGTCGGGATTTTCGGGTATTAGCCGCAGGGCGTGTGACGAATTTGAGCTTTTCGTTGAAACCTGGCAGCTCTCAGGAAGAAGCCTTTTATCCCACGAAGATTGGCGCATGAATCCCGACGGATATTCAACGAAATTCACGGACGAGGCGAAAGAAAAGCTTAAATCCGTAAACGAAACGAAGCGCGCGATATTACGCCCTCTTCTCTCTCTTAAAGAGAGCTTTGACAAGGCGAAAACCGTTCGTGACTTTGCGTTGGGGCTTTATGAATTTATAAACGCAACAAAGCTTTACGAAAAAATCGAAGAGCGCGCGCAAAAGCTCTTATCCCTCGGTGAAAAAGAGGCGGCGGAGGAAAATGCGGCTCTCTTTGAAATCATAATAAATGCGCTCGACACTTTAGTTGAGGCTTCGGGCGAGATTACCGTAAGCCCCGACGGATTCAAGGAAATGCTTATGCTCGTTTTCGGCGAGGCTTCGATACGCAGAATCCCATCTTACAAGGACGAGCTTACGGTTGGAAGCGCAGATAGCATAAGAGGCGGCGCAAAGCACGTTTATATAATCGGCGCTGTAGCGGGCGAGTTCCCTGCTCTCCCCTCTGATTCCGCATTTTTCAGCGACAAGGAGAAAACGGAGCTTAAAAATTGCAACATACCTGCCGACACCAGCTCGGAATACGACTTTGCAAGAGAGCTTTTCTATTTTGCGAGAGTATTTTCATCAGCCACCGACAGCGTAACGCTTCTTTATTCCGCAACGGATTTTTCATTCAAAGCAACGCAGCCCTCAGAGCCCGTCGTAAGAATTTTGAATCTTCATAAAACGAAGCTTAAGGCTGTGAATATTTCCTCGCTTCCGCTTGACGAAAGAGTTTTTTCAAAGTCGACCGCAATATCGCTTTCAACCGAAAGCGAGGCGCTTCGCAATGCGCTTTTGAAGCTCGGATATAGGGAAGAAATCGAAAAAGCGGAGCGCTCGGTTAAAAACGACGCCATGTCGCTCACGAAAAATAGCGCAGCCCTCGCCTACTCCGACGAAATCAGTCTTTCGCAAAGCGAAATAGATAAATTTATTGACTGTCCCCTTTCTCACTTTTGCAGATACACGCTTAAGCTCTCGGAAAACGAGAAGGCGGAATTTAACGCAAGAAACATCGGAAATTTCATACACTCAATACTTGAAAAATTCTTCGACGAAGCGAAAAATTTCCAAAGCCGAGGCATAAAAATCAGCGAAATTTCACCCGACGACAGAAAGAATATCGCTTTGGCTGCGGCTGAGGATTACCTTTCGTCCATTTCCTACGACCAAAACCGCTCTTTCCGTGAAAAGCACGCAATCGACAGACTCAAGGCCAGCGCAATTCCCGTTATCGAGGAGCTTTGCGACGAGTTTTCCGACTGTAAATTCGAAGCAAAATTCACGGAGCTGAAAATCAAAGATTCAACGAGCGGATTGCCCTCCCCCATAAGATTCAAGCTCGACGACGAAACTACGATAAAAATCGGCGGCACTATCGACAGAGTTGACGCATATAAGAGCGACGGCAAGGTTTATCTTAGAGTAATAGACTATAAAACGGGCGCTAAGGAATTTTCCGTTGAAGACTTGAATGAAGGACGCAATATTCAGATGTTCCTCTACTTGAAATCGCTTATCGATAGCCGTGATCCCGAATTTCTTGCGGCAATTGGCGCAAGTGAAGACGATAAAATCATTCCCGCAGGCGCAATTTACGTTAAAAACGAATTTGGCGACGTTAAAATAAAGCGCAGCGACGATAAGCTTGCGCTTAAAGAATTCAAGAAAAAGCAAGACCGCCAAGGCATGGTGCTTGCCCAATCCGACGTCATCGAAGCAATGAACAAGAAATTCCTGCCTATAACGATAAATACAAGCAAAACTACCGCTACGGGCGACGCCGTTACAGACGTTTCCGAGGCAACGAAGAAATTCCTCTACACCGAGAAACAATTCAAGGAACATATTGACACCGTGCGTGAGGCGGTAATCCGAGTCAGCCGTGAAATGAAAGACGGCGAAATCCCCGCCCGCCCCGCAAAATACAAAAAGAAATCAGCGTGCGAATACTGTAAATTCAAAGCGATTTGCAGAAACGCAAAATAAACGAAGAAACCCACGCAAAAAAAGATAAAGGCACTCTAAATTCGAGTGCCTTTTGATTTTCTGTTTTAAAACTAATATTTTGTAACAATTGCTTGAAAAAGCAAAAGGAAGAAGCTTAAACATTGCTCCTTCCTTTTCGTTTTCGCACAGGTTTATTTAATCTTTCTTTGCTTCAGCCGCTGCTTTTTTGTCGAGAAGATAGTTTCTGTAGTAAAGCACGAGGTCAGCGCCAACCATTACAAGATTGAGCACATAGAAGAAAAGAACGTACCATTTCTTTGCGTTGAAAACAACGAGTTTCGATGCGATTCCTGCTATGTAACCGAAGAAAATAAGGCAAAGGAAAAGAAGGCTCTTACCCTTGGTTGTTCTCGCCTTATAAGACTTTAAAACATTAAAAGGCCAAGATGCGCCAAAGCTCACGACCATTATAATCTCAAGAATTTCAGACAACAATTCAATGTTCATTTTCAATCTCCTTTTTAATTTCACACATTGATTATAACACAAAGACTTTGTTTTGTAAAGAGCTTTTGAAAAAATAATCGCTTTAACGGGATTCACCCTTTTAAAGATAAATATGCCCACCGCCTTTTCGGGCGAATTTCATTGCAAAGCGGAGCTTTGCTTAAGGCAAAGAGATTTTTAGGGAAATTTTTCGTTATTCGCCCCGAAGCCGTACAAAAGTACGGCGAGAGGAAGAAAACGGAAAAAGAAAAGGAAATTTTAATTTTAAACGAAGAAAACCGCAAGGTTTTCAACCTTAATTTAAATCTATGGGCTCAAAGCAAAAGGTGGGGAACAAATCCCCACCTTGAAATATGCTATTTCCTTTTCGGTTTCACAAAAATATCGAAGCCTTAATACATTCCGTCCATTGAGGGAGCCTGAGGAGCCGCCTTTTCTTCCTTCTTATCGTAAACAACCGACTCGGTAGTGAGAACGGTGGAAGCGATAGACGCCGCATTCTGAAGCGCAGATCTGGTTACCTTTGCGGGATCTACGATACCTGCTTCAAGCATATCGCAGAACTTTTCGCCGTAAGCGTCAAAGCCGAAGCCGACCTTGCCGGATTCACGGATTTTGGAAATGATAACGGAGCCGTCAAGGCCTGCGTTATCGGCAATCTGCTTCATGGGAGCGACAAGAGCCTTAAGAACTATTTTAGCGCCTGTCTTTTCGTCGCCCTCGAGGGTTTCGATAATCTTTTCAACGCTTGACATAACGTTGATAAGAGCAACGCCGCCGCCTGCAACGATACCCTCTTCAACCGCAGCCTTCGTTGCGTTGAGAGCGTCTTCAATGCGGAGCTTCTTCTCCTTCATTTCAACCTCGGTAGCTGCGCCAACCTTGATAACGGCAACGCCGCCTGCGAGCTTCGCAAGTCTTTCAAGGAGCTTTTCCTTGTCAAACTCGGAGGTGCAAACCTCGATAGCCTGGCGAATCTGGTTTACTCTGTCGGCAATAGCCTGCTTGTCGCCTGCTCCGCCAACGATAATGGTGTTTTCCTTGCTTACCTTAACCTGACGCGCTCTGCCGAGCTCTGCGATTCCCGCATCCTTAAGCTCAAGTCCGAGCTCGCTCGTTACAACAGTACCGCCCGTGAGAGTTGCAATGTCACGAAGCATTTCCTTTCTTCTGTCACCGAAGCCGGGAGCTTTAACGGCAACAACGGTAAACGTTCCGCGGAGCTTGTTAAGAACGAGAGTTGTGAGAGCCTCGCCCTCAACGTCTTCAGCTACGATAAGGAGCTTCTTGCCCGACTGAACTATCTGCTCAAGGAGGGGAAGAATTTCCTGGATATTTGAAATTTTCTTATCGGTAATAAGAATCAAGCAATCGTCAAGCACGGCTTCCATTTTATCTGTGTCGGTTGCCATGTAGGGAGAGAGATAGGCGCGGTCAAACTGCATACCCTCAACAACCTCGCTGTAGGTTTCAGCGCTCTTCGACTCTTCAACGGTGATAACGCCGTCGCTCGTT
>JAZRGJ010000134.1:0-2040 GCA_045644125.1 Eubacteriales bacterium
CTGCTGTTTGCACCCCGCAAGCACAACTCACAGACAAATGAACGATAAAGAGCTTGCGGCGGCAGGAGTCCCCGCAGACCTCGTTCGCTTCTCTTGCGGAATCGAAAGCTACGAGGACCTTATCGACGATATTAAAAACGCGCTCGAAAACGCTTAATCTAAAACACTTAAGGAGTGTACTATGCCTATTAAAATTCCTAACGATTTGCCCGCGGTGAAAACCCTCACGGACGAAAATATTTTCGTTATGACGGAAACCCGCGCTATAACCCAGGATATAAGACCTTTGAAGATACTTCTCTTAAATCTCATGCCCAAGAAGATAGAAACCGAAACCCAGTTTTCACGACTTCTCGGCAACTCTCCTTTGCAGGTTGAGCTTGAGCTTATCCACACGAAAACTCACAAGTCAAAGAACGTAGCGGAGGAACATTTGATTTCGTTCTACAAAACCTTTGACGAGGTCAAGAACAATAACTACGACGGCTTTATAATCACGGGCGCCCCCGTAGAACAGCTTGAATTTGAAGAAGTTGAGTACTGGGAAGAGCTTTGCGAAATTATGGAGTGGAGCAAAACTCACGTTCATAGCACTCTTCACATATGCTGGGGCGCGCAAGCGGGACTTTATTACCATTACGGAGTTAAAAAATATCCTCTTGACGAAAAGCTTTTCGGAGTATTTCATCATAAGGTTGACTATAAGAAATCCATGCTTTTCCGTGGATTTGACGACGACTTTTTAGTTCCCCAATCACGCCACACAACCGTTGAGCGTGAGGAAATAGAAGCCGTGCCCGAGCTTAAAATTCTCGCTTCCTCGGACGTTGCCGGCGTTTATGCCGTAAGAAGCAAAAAGGGAAAGCAGATATTCATAACAGGACACAGCGAATACGATCCCGACACATTAAAGGGAGAATACTTAAGAGATCTTGAGCAGGGTAACCCCATCAAAATCCCCGTTAACTATTTCCCCGGCGACAACCCGAAAAAAGCTCCCATTGTGAGCTGGCGCGCCCACGCAAATTTGCTTTTCTCAAACTGGCTTAACTATTTCGTTTATCAAACGACGCCTTACGATATAGAAACCGTTTCAAAAGCAAAAAAACGCTAAATAGACGCTGTTGTCGGCAAAAATATTTTGTCGAAGAAATATAAAAAAGCAGAGAATAACGCGATGTTCTTAACGGAGCATTTACGCTATTCTCTGCCTTTTTTGTCTTAGTGATTATATTTCTTATATATCTGAATCTTCTTTGCTTTTATATAAATAACATTCTTCGTCGTGCGAGTATATTGCGCCTATCGCCTGCAAATAGGAATAAATAATAACCGAGCCAACGAATGTCATACCTTTTTTCTCTAAATCCTTTGAAATCGCATCCGACAAATCATTTGTGGTTTTATCGCTTTCATAAATGGTTTCGCCCTTGGTGAACATTCTTAAATAGTTATGAAAAGAACCGTATTCGTCGCATATTTCTTTGAAAATTTTACTGTTTTTAATGCTGGCGCTAATTTTTCGCCTATTTCTTATGATATTTTTGTTGCATAACAAGTCGTTTATTTTGGTTTCGTCATAAGAAATTATTTTGTTTATATCAAAATTATCGTACGCTTTTCTGAAGCTCGCTCTTTTATTAAGAACACATTCCCACGATAAGCCCGCTTGAAAAGACTCCAGAATCAACATTTCGTATAAATAGCTATCGTCAAAATTAGGTACGCACCACTCGCTGTCGTGGTATTCAATATACAGTGGGTTTTTAGGATTGCACCATTTGCATCTCGTTTTGTTTTCCATAGATAAGTCCTATAAATTTGTATTACGTCATAAATAAAGAATTGCGTCAAATTTGCGCCAAAATCACAGCGACTTTCAACGCCTATTCAGCTCGGCAAATTGGAATTTGACTATCTTTTCTTATAAATCACGAGTTCGGGATTCTCACCGTTTTCCTCATATGTGCATACGAGAAGGAAATCCATATTGGCGACAATTCCGTAGCATTTTGTTTCTCCCTCGAGCTGACTACCGAG
>JAZRGJ010000135.1:0-17107 GCA_045644125.1 Eubacteriales bacterium
GGTGCAAAATGGTCTCTATCCATCGTTGCGATTATAGCCGCATCGGCAATTTTGCCAAGAGCAAGCAAGGGCTCCCAGCTAAGAAAACGCATGTTTTCGGGAATACCGAATTTGTCTGCCAAATAATTACGTCTTTCATCAATGGGCTCTGCGATAGCAACTATCTCAAAAAGGCCCATATTATTTCCGATTTGAGAATATGTACGGCCGCGTCCGCCGCCACCGATAAGTATCAACTTTTTCTTTTCGCTCATAACGTTCACCTCTGAATTTTTGTTTTATTGTAGTGAAAAATATAGAATCTATGTTTATATTATAACTCACACGGCAATACGTAGCAATATTTTAATGTTGCAAATACATTTGAAAATGTTGCATTTATTTTCTGTTAGAGCTTATAAGCTCCATTGCGGCGCGAACTCCGTCACGAGCGGAGGACACGATTCCGCCTGCGTATCCCGCGCCCTCGCCTATTGGCAAGAGGCCCGAAAAGCCAAGAGCCTCAAACTTTTCGTTTCTCGGCATTTTTATCGGTGAGGTGCTTCTGGTTTCAGCGCCGGTAAGGCTTGCCTCGGGATATGAGAATCCGGGAAGCCACGCATCGAAATCCGACATTGCAGCTTTTATGGATTCTGATATATAAGACGGAAGATATTTTTCGGGATTTACCGTTTTTACTCCGCAAGGAAAGCTCGGCTTAATTTCCGTAAAGTCGGATGCGCCGCCCCCATTTAAAAACGCATCAAGGCGTACTGCGGGAGCGGAATAATCGGCGCCTGCCGAAAGAAACGCCGCTTTTTCTATTTTCCGTCTAAAATCAAGCCCTGCAAGAGCTGACGAGCTTTCAAAGTCGGCGGGAGTTACCGAAACGAGAAGCGCCGAGTTTGAATTTTCACCGTCACGCGCATACTCGCTCATACCGTTAGTTACGACGCCATTATGCTCACTCGTTGCCGCAACTACCGTGCCGCCGGGACACATACAAAAACTGTAAACGCTTCTGCCGTTTTGAAGATGAGTGACCAAGTGATAGCTTGCCGCGCCCAGCTCTTTTTCGGGATTTTTTCCGTAGCAAAGCTCGTCTATATATTCACGGCGATGCTCTATTCTCATGCCGATGCCAAAGCCCCGCGCCTCCATTTTAACGCCTTTCAGATAAAGTGCTTCAAACGTGTCGCTTGCGCTGTGGCCGAGGGCAAGAAATATGTTTTCGGTTTCTATTTCAAAGCGTTTTCCGTTTTTTTCGTAAAATGCGGATTTTATTTTTCCGTCCTTTGACGAGAAATCTAAAAATCGTGCACCGAATATAAATTCGCCGCCGAGAGAAATGATTTTTTCTCTTATGGATTTTACGATTGAGATAAGCTTATCGGTTCCAAGATGAGCGCCTACCGAATAAGCGATTTCCTCGGGCGCGCCCGCAAGAATAAACTCAGAGAGGACCTCGTTTTTATATTCGTCAAGAGCGCCCGACTTTAATTTTCCGTCGGAGAAAGTGCCTGCGCCGCCCTCGCCAAACTGTATATTACATTCGCCGTCAAGAATTCCGAAGCGTGAAAACGCATCAACTTTCGCTTTTCTTTCGTCAACGGAAAGGCCACGCTCAAGGACTATCGGGCGCGCGCCCGATTTTGCAAGAGTCAAGGCGGCGAAAAGACCTGCGGGGCCGCTTCCGACTACGACGGGGTGTGAAGAAAAGCGGCTTTCGGGAATTTCAAGCTGCGGCTTTTGATAAGGAGATACGGTTTTCCGCATTTTAAGAAGCCCGACTTCCCTTTCGGGAGAAAATGCGGCGGCGAGCGTTATCTTATATTTTTTCTCACCGGGTTTTACGTCAAGCGAGCGCTTAACTATTTCGACTTCACGAATTTCACTTCTTTCAACGGGCAAAATCTTTAAAAGCTCGTCTTTCAGCGTTTCTGTCGTGTATGATATAGGCGCTGAAATTTCAACCTTAACCATTTTCGCGCTCCTTTCGTATTCTTTCCCTTATATTTTATCACCTCGAGCGAGAACTTGCAAGATAAATTTCAAGTTTCGGTATAGAAAATTCGTTTCACGCCAAAAATATGCATATCAACCAAAACGAAAAGGAGTTTTTTATGAAGAGAATAATTGCAACGGTTCTTGTTCTGATAATGGGCGTTATTTTGCCGACTCTTGCGCTTACTTCGTGCGACTCGGGCAAAGCGGATGACGTTTCCGTTTTATATTATACCTATAGCGACACCTATATTTCCGGTGTTAGAACCGCAATTGATAAAGAATGGCGAAACCGAGGCTTCGGCTATCATAATTACGACGCAAACGGCGTGCAAACAACGCAGACGGAGCAGATAGACACCGCTATCACCAAGGGAACGAAGGTGCTTATAGTTAACGTCGTTGACACCGGCTCATACGATGCGGCAAAGACGATTATCGAGAAAGCAAAGGCGAAGAATATTCCCATAATTTTCTTCAATCGCTCCGTCAGCGAAGAGGTGGTTAAAAGCTACGACAAGTGTGTTTTCGTCGGAACGGACTACGAGATGGCGGGACATATGCAAGGGGAAATGATAGGAAATTACGTTAAAGAGAATTTTTCTAAAATTGATATTAACGGCGACGGAAAAATCAGCTATTGCCTTTTCAAAGGCGAGCAAGGCAACCTTGAGGCAGAAGCCAGAACAAAATACGCCGTTGAGGATGCAAACAAAATTCTTAAGGCGGCAGGCCTTCCCGAGCTTGTTTTTTACGACAAAAACAACAAAAACGGCTACCTTCTTGACCAAAACGGACTGTGGTCCAATGCGGCGGCCAATAACCATATGAAAACCATTCTTTCGGCCTACAGCGAAAAATCGGGAAACATGGTTGAGCTTGTAATTGCAAATAACGACGAGATGGCGCTCGGCGCAATTTCCGCGCTCAACGAGCTTGGCTACAACAAAGAGGGCGGAAAGACGATTCCCGTTTTCGGAGTCGACGCAACTGAGGCTGCAAAGGCAAAAATCAAGTCGGGAGCAATGACAGGAACGGTTAAGCAAGACAGCGAGGGCATGGCAAAGGCGATTGCAAAGATTGCAGAAAACTTCATGCTCGGCCGCGCGACGTTTGAGGAGATTGACTCCTCTATGACCGTTGGTGATTGGCGTGTTAATATTCCCTATTCAAGCTACACGGGGGACGACGCCTGAAAAATGGAATCTCTTCTTGTTTTAAGGGATATTTCAAAAAGTTTTCCCGGTGTTCTTGCTCTTGATAAGGTTTCGCTTTCGATAGACGGCGGCTCGGTGCATGCGCTTATGGGCGAAAACGGAGCGGGAAAATCAACGCTTATGAAATGTCTTTTCGGCGTTTACGAAAAGGACGGCGGAAGCATTGTATTAAACGGCAAGGAGCTTAATTTTAAAAGCTCAAAGGATGCGCTTTTGAACGGAGTTGCGATGGTGCATCAGGAATTAAACCAAGCGCTTGATTTGAGCGTTGCGGAAAATATCTGGCTCGGCCGATTTCCAAAAAAGCATCCGCTATCTCCGTTTATTTCTGAAAAGGAAATGATTAAAAAAACGCTTGAAATTTTTGAGGAGCTTGGAATTTCTGAAAATCCCGGATCGAAAATGAAGTCGCTCTCGGTTTCACGCAGGCAGATGGTTGAAATAGCCAAGGCTGTTTCATACGACTCAAAAATTATAGTTTTTGACGAGCCGACCTCTTCCCTTTCCGATGCCGAAGCCGAAAAGCTTTTTGAAATAATCGCAAGACTTCGCTCTCGCGGTTGCGGAATTATATATATTTCTCATAAGATGGAGGAAATTCTGAAAATTTCCGATAAGGTGAGCATTATGCGTGACGGCCGCCTTGTCGCAACTCACGACGCCGACGAGCTTACGACCGAAAAAATCATAAGACTTATGGTCGGGCGCGAGCTTAAAGAACGCTATCCCGAAAAAACAAACGAGCCGGGAGAAACGCTTCTTTCCGTCAGTATGCTTTCGGGTGTGAAAATGCCGACTTGCGCAAGCTTTGAAGTGAAAAACGGGGAGATTCTCGGCATTGCGGGGCTTGAGGGCTCGGGAAGAACAGAGCTTCTTGAATGTCTTTTCGGGCTTCGTTATAAAACCGGAGAGATAAAGAAAAAAGGCAAGGCTCTCAAAAACAGAAATCCGAGAGAGGCAATAAAAAACGGATTTGCTCTTATAACCGAGGAGCGACGTAAATCAGGCATTTTTTCTATACTTTCTCTTACCGAAAACACTACTATATCAAGCCTTGAAAAATACAAAACCGCCGCTCTCGTATCCCGAAGAAAGCAAGAGGCGGCAACTGACGAATGTATAAAATCGATGCGCGTAAAAGCGCCGAATCAAAAAACGAAAATCGAGAGTCTTTCGGGCGGAAATCAGCAAAAGCTCATACTTGGAAGATGGCTTCTTCGGAAACCCGAAATTTTACTTCTCGACGAGCCGACACGAGGCATTGACGTCGGCGCAAAATACGAAATATACAAGCTGATAATTGAGCTTGCAAAAAGCGGATGCGGAATAATTTTAGTTTCCTCTGAAATGCCGGAGCTGCTTGGAATTTCCGATAGAATTTTAGTTATGTCAGCCGGAAAAATCGCAGGAGAAATTGCGGCATCCGAGGCAACGCAAGAAAAAATTATGACTCTCGCTTCAAAATTTCTATAAGAAAGGGTTATCAAAGTGTCGGAGGGTAGTAAGAACAAAAAAGCAATACGAAACGCTTTTGCGGCGCGGCAGAAAAAAATTGCGAACAAAATAAACGGCTTCCGTGAGCTTAGCCGAGAAGAAAAGCTATCAAAGGTGAAAAATTTCACCCTTGACCACGCAATGTTTATAATAATTAGCTTGGCAATAATAATCATTGCGATAGCAAGGCCCCGTTTCATCTCGCTCGCTTCCGTTATAAATATAGTTTCCCTAACGGCCGCAAAGCTTCCGATTGCCCTCGGCATTGGCGGCGCGATAGTTCTTTCGGGTACGGATATTTCGGCAGGACGAGTCGTTGGACTGACAGCCTGCATTTCGGCATCGCTCCTGCAATCGACGGATTACTTTAATAAGATGTTTCCAAGTCTTGCAACGCTTCCCGTTTTCGTGGTTATTCTTGCCGTTATGGCGGTCGGCGCTGTTATCGGGCTTCTGAACGGATTTTTCGTAGCAAAATTCAAGCTTCATCCGTTTATCGTGACGCTATCGACGCAGCTTATCGTTTTCGGCCTTGTGCTTCTCTATTTGCAGATAGGAAACAACGGCGGGCAGACTCTTTCGGGAATTGATAGAAGCTACGTAGATTTCGTCAGCGGCCCTTTATTTACGCTCGGCGGAATCGCCGTTCCGAAATACGTTTTGTACTCCGCAATCATTACGGCAATAATGTGGATAGTATGGAACAAAACCGCTTTCGGTAAAAATATGTTTGCCGTAGGCTCAAACGAAGAGGCGGCGCGTGTTTCCGGCGTTAACGTTTTTCTGACGATTCTCGGTGTTTTTGCGCTTGCGGGCGCGCTTTACGGAATTACGGGCTTTATCGAGGGCGCACGTATCGGCTCAAGCGCTTCTTATACCGGATTAAACTATGAAAGCGACGCCATTGCGGCGTGCGTTATCGGCGGAGTTTCATTCGTCGGCGGTACGGGAAAAATAAGCGGAATTGTCGTCGGAGTTTTGCTCCTGCAGATTATTTTCGTGGGACTTAACTTCCTGTCGGTCGACCAGAATTTACTCTATATCATAAAGGGAGCGATAATTCTTCTCGCTTGCGCTATCGATATGAGGAAATATCTCAAAAAACGCTAAGATTTTGAGAGCTAAAATTGAAAGTTATGTAAAAAGCGCGGCTTGGAATCAAGCCGCACTTTTACTGTTCTATTTCTAATTCTTCGGAAGTGAAAATTTCATCGTCAAGAAATTGGGAAAGTGATATACCAAAGCCTTTGGCAAGCATAATAACGGTGCTTAAGGTTACGGTTTTATTTCGTCCGTTCATTATGCACTGCATACTTCCGTGCTGAATCCCGGAATTTTGCTCCAAGCGATATTGTGTAATTCCCTTTTCACGCAACAGCTTGGAAATGCGCTTTGCAACTGCATCGTTTACAGTCACAACATCACCCCCGATAAAAATTTTAACTCTGTAGTTTTACCTACACATATATTTTATCAAGGAAAACGGGAAATTATAAGAAGGTATACCTACATATAGGTGTTGTTTTTACCGAGAATACGTGTTATAATAAGTAGGTACACCTACATATAGGAGAAATTCGTTATGATTGTGACTTTTTGCGGACACGCTGATTTCAAAGCTACGAAGCGCCACGAAGAAAGAGTACTTGAATTTTTAGAGGAAAAGCTAAAGAATATAAATGCTGAATTTTATCTTGGCGCTAACGGTGAATTTGACAAATTCGCATTTGAATGTTGCAAAAAATACAAGAAAAATCACCCTGATGCAAAATTGGTTTTTGTGACGCCTTATATCAATGTCGAATACCAAAAAAATCATTTGGATTACTGCAAAACGGTATTTGACGTCATTATTTACCCCGAAATAGAAAACAAGCCGCCTAGATTTGCCATTACTTACCGCAACAGATACATGGTCGAAAAAGCCGATTGGGTTATAGCTTACGTTTCTCACGAATGGGGTGGGGCTCACGCTACTTACTTATACGCAAAAAGAAAAGGCAAACCCATTTTCAATCTTGCAGATTAAAAAAGCGCGGCTTGGAATCAAGCCGCACTCTCTTTTTTTAATTAAACTGCGAATTTCTGAAGCTTCTCGAAAAACTCCGCTGTGTTGTCGCTATGCGCTATAACGGTGATGGGGGAGATGAGGTCGAGGGAGAAGATACCCATTATGGACTTTGCGTCGATAAGGTATCTGCCTTGAGCAAGGTCTACTTCATATTCTACCATTACTACGATGTTTACAAACTCTCGTACGTCTTGAATGTTTCCAAGAACGATTTTCATTTCTTTCATTTCATTTTACTCCTTTAAGTGTTGTTTTTCTTTATTGTACCATTATATGATAGCTTTGTCAACTATACTATATAATTTTTTAAGAAAAACTATTGACTTTAAAGTGGGTTTGTGTTAAGATACAACTAGTGGAACACGTCCCTTTGGATTGATATGCGCAGAGAGCTGTCGGCAGCTGGAAAGACAGCCATAATCGCCTTTTGGATACCGCCCACCGCTTTTTTTGAAAGCTTTACCCTGAATAAATGAGTGAAACACTCGGGTGGAACCGTGTGGACTTTGTCCTCACCCCGATGCTTGAAAGGCATGAGGGGCGGGGCTTTTTTTATTTGTTAAAACAAAAAGGAGATATACAAAATGTCAAAAATTACGTTCAAAACAGGCGAGGCGTATGAATTTTCGGGTTCAACGTCCGCTTACGAGGCGGCTCAGTGCCTCGGAATTATTTCACGCGAGGTTATTACCGCAAAGATAAACGGCGAGCTTCATGAGCTTTCGTACCCCATTGATACGGATGCCGAAGTTGAGCTTCTCACGTTTAAAGATGCAGACGGAAAGCACGTTTTCCGTCACACTGCGGCGCACATTATGGCGCAGGCTGTTAAAAGACTTTTCCCCTCGGTTAAGCAGACGATAGGCCCTGCAACCGACACGGGATTTTTCCAGGATTTTGATTCGGACGTTGCGTTTACGCCCGAAATCCTCACGAAAATTGAAGCTGAAATGAAGAAAATCGTTAAAGAAAATCTTCTTATCAAGCGTGAGGTTCTCTCGAAAGACGAAGCTATCAAGCTTATGACAGAGCTTGACGAGCCTTACAAGGTTGAGAGAATTATGGAGCTTGGCGACGGCGCTGAGCTTTCAATATACAGACAGGGCGAATACGTTGACCTTTGCCAAGGCCCGCATCTTCACACGACGGGACTCGTTAAGGCGTTTAAGCTTACTCAGTGCACGGGCGCTTACTACAAGGGCGACCAGAACAACAAGATGCTTCAGCGTATTTACGGTATAGCTTTCCCGACGAAAGACGAGCTTCAGGCTTACGTTACGGCGCAAGAAGAAGCGCTTAAGCGCGACCACAACAAGCTTGGCCGTGAGCTTGAATTCTTCACAACCGTTGATTCTATCGGCCAAGGTCTCCCGATACTTCTCCCCAAGGGCGCAAGAACCGTTCAGCGCCTTCAGAGATGGGTTGAGGACGAAGAGGAAAAGAGGGGCTACCTTCTTACCAAGACTCCCCTTATGGCGAAGCGTGAGCTTTACAAGATTTCGGGACACTGGGACCACTACCTTGACGGAATGTTCGTTATGGGCGATCCCGACGATTACACGAAAGAGTGCTTTGCGCTCCGTCCTATGACTTGTCCTTTCCAGTATCAAGTTTTCCTTAACAAGAAGCGTTCCTACAGAGAGCTTCCCATGCGCCTTGGCGAAACCTCAACTCTTTTCAGAAACGAGGATTCGGGCGAGATGCACGGTCTTATCCGCGTTCGTCAGTTCACTATTTCCGTGGGTCACCTTATTCTTCGTCCCGAGCAGCTTGCCGAGGAGTTTGAGGGATGCCTTGAGCTTGCAAAGCATTGCCTTGAAACAGTTGGACTTTGGGAAGACTGCACTTTCCGCTTCTCACAGTGGGATCCCAAGAGAACGGACAAATACGAGGGCACGCCCGAGCAGTGGGATGAGGCTCAAAAAATCATGGGCGATCTTCTTGATAAATCCCTTGGCCGCGGCAACTACGCTATAGGCATTGACGAAGCGGCGTTCTACGGCCCGAAGCTTGACATTCAGTGCAAGAACGTTTTCGGCAAAGAGGATACCATCGTTACCATACAGATAGATATGCTCCTTGCGAAGAAATTCGGCATGGAATACGTTGACCGCGACAACACCATGAAAACGCCTTACATCATTCACAGAACCTCTCTTGGCTGCTACGAAAGAACGCTTGCGCTTCTCATTGAAAAGTATGCGGGCGCGCTTCCCACGTGGCTCTCACCCACTCAGGCAACCGTTATCCCCGTAGTTCAGGATTTCGCAGAATATGCGGAAAAGGTTACCAAAAAGCTTCAGTCCCTCGGCATCCGCGCAGAGCTTGACGACAGAAACGAAAAGCTCGGCTACAGAATCCGTGAGGCTCAGCTTTCAAAGGTTCCTTATATGCTCGTTGTCGGTGAAGATGAAATGAACACCGAGAGCGTTACCGTAAGAGCTCGCCGCGAGGGAGAGGGCGGAAAATTCACCCTTGACGAATTTGCAGCAAAGATACTTGACGAGATAAACACCAAAAAACACTAAGAGGTGGAATATGATTTATACTATTTCCGACGGAAAATATACCGCTCAAATCAACGGCGTTGGAGCTGAGCTTACGAGCGCCGTTTGCGGTGATTTCGATATTATGTGGGCGGGAAAAGAATTCTGGCTTAAGCATGCGCCGCTTCTCTTCCCCGTTTGCGGAAGACTTAAGGATAAGACTTACACGGTTGGCGGAAAAGAATATCACATGGATATTCACGGCTTCATTAAATTCAGAAACTTTGAAGTCGTTGAAAAAACCGACTCTAAGCTCGTTCTTAAAAATTCGAGTGACGACGAAACGCGCGCTCTTTATCCTTTCGATTACACTTTCTTTGCGGAATACGAGCTTTCGGGCGGAAAGCTTATTTGCAAAACCAAAGTAATCAACGACTCTGATAAAACCATGCCTTTTATGTTCGGTTGGCATCACGCATTCGCATTCCCCGACAGCGTAAAGGTGCTTGAGGACTTTACAGTAGATTTCGAGGGCAAAGAAGAAATTACAAGCTTGCCCGGAAAAAGCGTAAACGACCCCAACGCTTCATTGACGCCCGACCTTCCTCCCGAAAAGCTTTCCGTGCCCGGAGGAAAATATAAAATCAACACGGAGCTTCTTTACGATACTGACACGTTGATATTCGCCGATATGGGCTCTAAAATTACGTTGAGCGACGGCAAGGATTACAATCTTAAGCTTTCCTGGTCCGACAATCTTAAATACCTTTGCTTATGGAAATATCCCGACAATGCGGCGCGTTATCTTTGCGTTGAGCCTTGGTCAAATTCGGCAAGATTCAGCGAAAACAAAGAAAACTTTGATCTTCGTGACATGGTAAGACTTGCGCCCGGCGAGAGCGAAGAATTCTTTTATGAGATTGAACTTATCAAATAAAATACCGAGAAGATGCCGCATTTTTGCGGCATCTTAAAAATATCAATTTTCTATACGGAGTGTTGAACTTATGAATTATACTCTCAAAAATGATTACTACGATATGACGGTTTCCGACGTTGGCGCTGAAATCGTTTCATTAAAATCTCCCACGGGCTACGAATTTCTCTGGCAGGGCGGAAAAGACCTTTGGAGCATGCAAGCTCCCATTCTCTTCCCTCTTTGCGGCTCGTTCCCTAACGGCACTTATACAGTACTCGGAAAAGAGCGCAAAATGGGACTCCACGGCTTTGCTTTAAGCTCGAGCTTTGAGCTTATTGAAAAGACTGACAGTTCTATCGAATTTAAGCTTTTATCAAACGAGGCAACACGCAAGAGCTATCCTTTTGATTTTGAACTCAAAGCAAAATACAGCTTGAACGGCAACAATATTCTTTTCGAAGCGTGGGTTAAAAACCTTTCAGACGTAACGATGCCTTATATGTTCGGCTGGCATCCCGGATTTAATCTTCCGACAGACAAAGGACAGGATACTACGGACTACGAAATCGAGCTTGGAGTTGATTCGATTGCT
The DNA here is from genome assembly GCA_045644125.1 of Eubacteriales bacterium. Lineage (GTDB taxonomy): Bacteria > Bacillota > Clostridia > Oscillospirales > CAG-272 > UBA1740. The sequence goes on from JAZRGJ010000135.1 coordinate 10,763, forward strand.
TGGATTCCAATGAAAAACAATGCTTTCTTCACGGATAAGCCCGAGGAATATAAGCTCACGAACCGCGCTTACCGCTTGAATCCCGCAGAAATTTATCCTAACGATACTATGATTTTCAAAGCTCACAAAAACTTTGCTAAAATGTTCGCAAAGGGGCACAGCTACGAGCTTTCTCTTGATTGGAGCGAAAATCTTCCGACTCTTTGCATTTGGAAAGAGCCTATCGACGAAACCAAATTTATATGCATTGAGCCTTGGTGCGACTACAACTCGGACGGCGGACTGACTAACGCAGACTTTGACAAAAGAGAGGTAGTAAAGCTCGCTCCCGGCAATTCCGACTATTACTTCTACAACTTAAAAATTACGGAATAAGAACGGATAGAAAATGACAAAGCTTTCACGTTTTATGAAGCCCTATAAAAAAGAGGCTGTGCTCGGCCCGCTTTTCAAGCTTTTTGAAGCAACGCTCGAGCTTATCGTCCCTCTCGTTATAGCGCTTATTATAGATAACGGAATTAACGGCAACGGCGGCGCAGGCGACAAGCCTTATATAATCAAAATGGCGCTCTTACTTGCGCTTTTCTCCTTCGTCGGACTTGCATTTTCCGTTATTGCTCAATATTTTGCGGCAAAGGCCTCGGTTGGCTTCGTTACCAATATGCGAGGGGCTCTTTTCCGCCATCTCGGAACTCTTTCTTATACTGAAATCGACACCCTCGGTGAATCTACCATGATAAGCCGACTTACTACGGACGCAGACAAGGTGCAAACGGGACTTAATCTCGGGCTCCGTTTGCTTTTGCGATCGCCTTTCGTGGTTTTCGGCGCTATGATAATGGCGTTTACCGTTGACGTTAAATCGGCTCTTATTTTTGCGGTTGCGATACCGCTCCTTTCCGTCGTCGTTTTCGGAATTATGTTAATATCGATTCCGCTTTACAAAAAGGTGCAGTCGAAGCTTGACAGAGTTCTTTTAAAGACGAGAGAAAACCTTTCCGGCGCAAGAGTTATAAGGGCGTTTTCCAAAGAAGATGAGGAAATTGAGGCTTTCGAAAATGAAAACTCCTCGCTCGTTAAGGTTCAAAAGTTCGTTGGCGCAATTTCAGCGCTTATGAATCCCTTTACCTTTATCATAATTAACTTCGCTATAATCGCTCTTATCTACACCGGCGCGATTGAAATAAATTCCGGCGCTCTTACGCAAGGCGAGCTTATTGCGCTTTATAACTATATGTCGCAAATACTCGTTGAGCTTATAAAGCTTGCGAATCTTATAATTTCAATTACCCGCTCGCTTGCTTCCGCAGCAAGAATACACTCCGTTTTTGAAACGCAAAGCTCTATGACGGACGGCAAGGAAACAATCGGCGCCGACTCGGATACGGCAGTTGAGTTTTCCGACGTTTCGCTTTGCTATAAAGGCTCGCGCGAGGAATCTCTTTCCGGCATAAGCTTTAAGGCGCGCCGCGGCGAAACTATCGGCATTATCGGGGGAACGGGCTCGGGTAAAAGCTCTCTTATAAATCTTATCCCCAGATTTTACGATGCGACGGGAGGCATGGTTTTCCTTTTCGGCGCAGATATAAAAACCTACTCGTTTGAGGCAATACGTGAGAAAATCGGTATCGTTCCTCAAAAGGCGGCTCTTTTCTCCGGCACTATCCGTGAAAATATGTTATGGGGCAAATCGGGAGCCGGCGACGAGGAAATTTTTGAGGCGCTTGAAATAGCGCAAGCAAAGAACGTCGTTCTTGACAAGGGTGGACTCGACGCCGAGATAGAAGAGGGCGGAACAAATCTTTCGGGTGGACAGAAGCAAAGGCTCACTATAGCGAGAGCTCTCGTCGGCCGCCCCGAAATACTCATACTTGACGACTCCGCTTCGGCGCTTGACTTTGCGACCGACAAGGCGCTACGCAACGCAATACACGGCATCGAAAACACCACGGTATTTATCGTTTCGCAAAGATGCTCGTCAGTTATGACGGCAGATAAAATCCTCGTGCTTGACGACGGTGAGCTTTCCGCTATAGGAACGCATGAAGAGCTTCTTTCCTCTTCACCTCTATATAAAGAAATCTACGAATCTCAATTCGGGAAAGAGGTGGCGACGATATGAAAAACAAAGCTACGCTTCGCAAGGTTTTAAAATATATAGGTCGCCAAAAGCTTCTTATTCCTTTTTCCTTGCTTTCAGCTCTTATCAACGTTGCTTTGGGACTTTATATTCCCATTCTTATAGGTAACGCTATCGACCTTGCAATAGGCGAGGGAAAGGTTATTTTCGAGGGAATCGAAGAAATTCTTTTGAAAATCGGCGTATCTATTCTTATTGCCGCTTTTGCTCAATGGGTTATGAGCGCAATAAATAACAGAATCGTTTATCACGTGGTTAAGGACGTACGTGTAGACGCTTTCAAAAAGCTCGAAAGACTTCCGCTTTCTTATATTGACAGCAAGGCGCACGGCGATATTGTCAGCCGCGTTATAAGCGACACCGACCAATTTGCTGAAGGCTTACTTCTCGGCTTTACGCAGATATTTACGAGCGTTTTAACCATAGTCGGAACTCTCGTGCTTCTTCTTACGATAAACTGGAAAATCGGTCTTGTCGTTGCTCTTCTTACGCCTCTTTCGCTTTTCATTGCGAGATTTATCGCAAACAGGACGCACAGTATGTTCACGGAGCAGGCGAAGGCGAAAGCAAAAGAAACTGCGTTTATCGGGGAGATGATTTCAAACCAGAAAACCGTTATCGCTTTTTCCCATGAGGACGAGGCGGCGGAAAATTTCAACGAAATAAACGAAAAGCTCGGAAAAGCTTCGCTCAGAGCGATTTTCTTCTCCTCTCTTACGAATCCTATGACGAGATTCGTTAACAGCCTCGTTTATGCGGCGGTTGCTCTTACGGGCGCTTTATCGGTAGTAGCGACGGCAGGCGCTTCGCTTCCCTTTACGATAGGTGAGCTTTCGTGTCTTCTTTCCTACGCAACGAAATACGCAGGCCCTTTCAATGAAATTTCGGGAGTTTTTGCGGAATTTCAGCACGCGCTTGTTTGCGCGGGAAGAGTGCTTGAGCTTATTGAAGAAGAGGGCGAGGCTTCCGACAAGGATGATGCGATAAAGCTCGCTTCTCCCAAAGGCGACGTTGCTTTCGATAACGTAAGCTTTTCTTACACTCCCGAAAAGCCGCTTATTGAAGCGCTCTCGCTTTCCGTTAAAGGCGGCGAAAGAGTTGCGATAGTCGGTCCTACGGGATGCGGCAAGACGACGCTTATAAACTTAATTATGCGTTTTTATGACGTTAATGCAGGTAAAATTTCCGTTGACAACGCCGATTTGCGCAATATAACGCGCGAAAGCTTAAGAACGAACTTCGGCATGGTGCTTCAAGACACCTGGCTTAGCGTTGGCACCGTAAGAGATAATATCGCTTTCGGAAAGCCCGACGCAACTGACGAAGAAATAATTGCGGCGGCAAAGGCGGCGCACGCTCACAGCTTTATCAAGAGGCTGAAAAACGGATACGATACCGAAATCGGCGAGGGCGGCGGAAAGCTTTCGCAAGGACAGAAGCAGCTTATTTGCATCGCAAGAATTATGCTGACTCTTCCCCCGATGCTTATTCTTGACGAGGCGACCTCATCTATCGATACGAGAACGGAAATGAAAATTCAAGACGCTTTTCTTTCTCTTATGCAGGGGCGCACGTCGTTTATCGTTGCGCACAGACTTTCAACGATAAGAGAGGCCGATATTATCCTCGTTATGAAAGACGGGCATATTTTGGAAACAGGCAAGCATGAAGAGCTTCTTTCAAAGGGCGGCTTCTACGCAGAGCTTTACAACAGCCAGTTTGCTTAAAACGTTTATACAAATTCGGAGATAAATTATGGATTCAAGACTTATTTACGACGCAATCCTTGACACTATGGATAAAGGGCCGCTTCTCAAAGAGGAGATAATCAAGCTTACTCTTATCAAGCTTGATTCTTCAAAAGAAGAACTTGGCTCACGGATTGATGCCGAAATCAACGATATGCTTCAATACGGAGCGCTTGAAAAAAGCGAGGGCGGATATTACAGAAGAAACGGCTACAAGCCCGTTTCGATAAGAATTGAGCGTTGCGAAGAAGAAATACTTAAGCTTCTTTCGAAAAATGCGCTCACTAAAAGCGAGATAAGCGACAAGCTCGTTAAGATTTTCAAAACAGATGCAACCGTAACCTCCAAAGACGATTTGAAGCTTTCAAGCTTCATAGGTCAGATACTCAAAAAGCTTGTTTCCGAATCCGCTATACTCTATGACGGAGCTATTTACTCGGTTTCCCCTGCGAAAACGGCAGAGCTTAACAACAGAGCGGAAATCGTTGCGCTCATGGCTGATTTCCTTACGCTTCTTCACTCAAAGGGCGGCGAATTTTTCGAGGGATATTTCATGAGTCTTTTGGCGAAATATTTAATAAGATGCGGAAAAACCGTTATTGAAAGCAAAACGACGGGCGGCGCAGAGGACGGCGGAATAGACGGCATTGCAAAAACCGTTGATTCGCTCGGCTTCCGTGAAACGATTATGGTGCAGACTAAAAACCGAGTAGACCTCACGGTTGAAACGGACGTGCGCGGATTTTACGGCGCAGTTTGCGCAAATCAAGGCTCGCGCGGCATTTTCGTAACAAGCTCGGATTTTCACCCCGCGGCAGAAAAATTTCTTAATTCTATCGATAACTGCGTCGGTATCAACGGCGAGAAGATTTTCGCTATGGCAATCGACACTTCTTTCGGCATAAAAAGAGTTGACGGAAAGCTTACGATAGACAGAAAGGTGCTCTGATGGATTTTTCAAAATACGGAAAAAAGCAAGCGGCGAGCTGCGATACGTGCGAGTATTATCAATACGACGAATATACAGACACTTATTCTTGCTCTATGTCGCTCGACGAGGACGAGATGGCAGACTTTCTCGGAAGAAATACTAACGGGTGCCATTATTACAAGTTTTACGACGAATACAAGAGCGTTCAAAAGCAAATATAAGCTAAACGCTCGAATTTCGGGGATTTTGCCGATTTTTAATAAATTTCGGCGGAATCCCCCTTTTCCTTTCTCCTCAAAATTGGCATTTTAACATATTGCCGCCAAGTTTTTTGTAGCTTTTTTACAAATTTTCAAAAAAAATTTCAAAAATCGCAAGTGAGAAAACGAGAGAAAAAACGAGAAAACGAGAGCTTTTGCGAGCTTTCATGTTTCTAAATCATTTTCTTCAAAAAAAGTTTCAAAAATGCATTGACAAAGTGAATTACGTATGTTATAATATGAAAGCTTGAAAATGGCTCGCATCCTAATGCGAAAAACTAAAATTCGGAGGAAAATAAAATGTCTACTTTTATGGCTAACAAAGACACCATCGAACGCAGATGGTTCGTTATTGATGCCGCAGGCGAATCTCTTGGCAGAACCGCTGTTAAGGCTGCTAACATTCTTCGCGGTAAGCACAGACCTGAATTCACCCCTCACGCTGATTGCGGTGAGTTCGTTATCATCGTAAACGCTGCTAAAGCTAACCTCACCGGTAAGAAACTTGAACAGAAGTTCTACCGTCACCATTCCGGTTACATCGGCGGTCTTAAGGAAGTTAACTACAAGACTCTTATGGCAAAGCGCCCTGAGCTCGCTATGGAGCTTGCAGTTAAGGGTATGCTTCCCCACAATTCCCTTGGCGACAAGGCATTCACCCGTTTGCACGTTTATGCAGGCGAAAACCACGAACAGGCTGCTCAGAAGCCCATCGTTCTTGACTAATTAGGGAGGTAACTAAAGATGTATACTAGCGCAAAGCCTTATTTCTACGGAACAGGCAGAAGAAAGAAATCTGTTGCAAGAGTTCGCCTCTATCCCGGTACCGGTGCTATCACCATCAACGGAAGAGACGTTGACGATTATTTTGGTCTTGAAACCCTTAAGCTCATCGTAAACCAGCCCTTCGGCGTTACCGAAACTACCGGTAAGTTTGACATCGTTGCAAACGTTAACGGCGGCGGTATCTCCGGCCAGGCAGGCGCAATCCGCCACGGTGTTGCTCGCGCTCTTCTTCTCGCTGACGAAGCTTACAAGCCTCTTCTTAAGAAGGCAGGCCTCCTCACCAGAGACCCCAGAATGAAGGAAAGAAAGAAGTACGGACTCAAGGGCGCACGTCGTGCACCTCAGTTCTCGAAGAGATAATTTCGACCTTGTGTCGAAAATTCAAAAAGCACTCTGCATCTCGCAGGGTGCTTTTTTTATCTCTTCGATGAACTGAGGCGCAATGAAATAAATCCGCTTTGCGTATTCTTGAAATGACCT
>JAZRGJ010000136.1:0-10842 GCA_045644125.1 Eubacteriales bacterium
CGCTTGGCCTCCGACTTAAACCTCGTTAACCGTAGGTTTTTCGGGAGCAACAAGTCCTTTCACTCCGTAAAGCTCAAACGCTTCGCTCGCAAGGCGAGCTGAAAGAAGCTCTGCATCGGGATCGGTCCACTCGTCGTCAATGGAGTCCATTACGTATACGTATCTCGGTGCGACGGTGGCAACGAGCATATGCTGATCGACGGGTAAAAGCTCTTCACAGTCGTTGTATTCACGGAATTTTTCGCAAAACCAATCCGTAACGTTTATATCCTTTGCGTGCTCCCCCTTTTTACCGCGAAGCACCGCCACGCCGCAGCATCCGGAATTGTTGGGCACGGCAAGAAGTATTCTATTATCGGTCGCCGCCGTCCAGAGCGCAGTTTTTCCTCCTCGAGAATGTCCTATTGCGGCAATCTTCGAAGCGTCTATATCAGCGTCGGTTTCAAGATAATCAACAACGCGGGAAAGCCCCCAGCTCCATGCAGAAATGGTAGCCCAAGAGTGCTTATTGCGAGGCGTATCGGATTTCACGTGAGAGAAAATTCCCACCTCAAAATTTGCGTGGACGGGGTGGTCGGGATAGATTTCAAACGTCGGCATAAGAGCGCAAGCAAATCCACGGTCGGTAATATCTTTAAGAGGAACACGGCTCACAGTCTTTTCGGAGCTCATATTTCCGTTTTCGTCAAACTTGAGATTGTTATACATAAACTCGTGCATGACAAAGGCAAAGACGGGACACGGTTTTCCTTTTTCACTCGGGAGATAGAGCTTGAATGAGAAGCTGAAATCATCGAAAGAAACCTCGATTTTTTTAACACGCATACCGTGTTCGAGGGTTTCACCCACGTTTTTGAACGCAAGATTTTCAGGGCGCTCGATATTGCGCACGCCGTAAACGTTCTCTTCAAAAAGCTTAATTATTTCTTTCCTGCGGACGTTTTCCCACTTGGAAACGCTGTCGATTTTCTCGCCGCTGACGCTTTTTAAAAGCTCGGGAATTTTAAGCATAATTTTTATCCTCGCTAAAAATTTTTTCACTTTCATTTTAACATATAAACGAAAAAAGTCAACCTAAAAGCCTGAAAAGTCAACAAATTTACATATTATTAAAAATGCATTGACTTAAAGCGTTTTTCAAGTTATAATACTACAGTGGATTTTAGATAGGAAAGGAGTTCATAATGAAGCGTGACACAGAATTGATGTATGCCACGGAAAAGCCGTGGAGGCTGTTTTTTATAGTTGCGATTCCCGGCATGATAAGTATGTTCGCAATGTCGATATACAGCATTCTCGAGGGCGTGTTTATAGGTCAGACCTTGGGTGAGAGCGCTTTTGCGGCAATCAATATTTCAATGCCCCTCGTTATGATAAACTTTTCCCTTGCCGACCTTATAGGCGTCGGCGCATCGGTGCCCATTTCCATTGCGCTCGGCCGCAAGGATAAGAGCGCCGCAAACAACGTTTTTTCTTCTTCCGTTATTATGATATTCGTAAGCTCGGTCATCATGGGAACGCTTATGTTTTCCGCCGCAAAGCCTCTTTGCAGAATGATGGGAGCTGACGGCGCGCTTCTCGAAACCTCGGCGCGCTATCTCCGCACTTGCGCTCTTTGCAGCCCTTTAGCTTCGATTTTCTTCGCAATGGACAATTACCTTAAAATAAGCGGCTACGTTAAAACGAGCATGGCTATCAACGTCACCTCAAATCTTTCAACCATCGGACTTCTCTCGCTCTTTCTTTTCGTTTTCAAAATGGACGTTGTCGGCTCGGCGCTTGCGGCGTCGCTTTCTATGTGCGCTTGCTCTTTCGTTGCAATGGTACCGTTTTTGCGCCGCAAAACGATTCTTCAATTCACGAAGCCCCACTTTACGAAATCGATGTTTAAAGAAATTGCCGCTTGCGGCTCTCCCGTTTTTCTTAATAACGTTTCGGGGCGCATTACCTCAATTTTGATGAATATATCTCTTATGACGCTCGGCAAAGAAGCTTTTGGCGCGGAGGGCGGCACGACGGCCGTTGCAATCTACGCAATACTTATGTACTCAAGCGACCTTTGCTGGCCGCTCCTTTACGGAATCAGCGATGCGCTCTCCCCCGCTATAGGCTACAACTGGGGCTCAAAAGACTATACCCGTGTTAAAAAAATCGTGCGTTGCGTATATCTTGGCACTGCTATTGTGGGGCTTATTTCCACCTCGATTTTATTCTTTTTCCCGAAGACTATAGCTTCGCTTTTCGTAAAGGAGAGCGAAGAGCTTTTATTAAAAGAAGCGACGAGAGCCGTAAGGCTTTTCTGCTTCGCATACCTTTTCAGATGGTTTGGCGTTACAACCCAAGGCTTCTTCAGCGCTATCGAAAAGCCCTTGCTCTCGGCAACTATGTCTATTTCATGCGCATTTATTTTCCCCGTAATCGTTCTCGGGGCGCTTTGGAGCTTCGGGCTTGACGGAATATGGTTTAATTTCGTCGGCGTTAACATTCTCACAGCCATCCTCGGCGCCATTCTTTTGTTACGTGTCGTACGTGAAATCAAGCGCAAAGCGCCGATTAGCAACAAATAAACAAAGCCGACGAAATTTCGTCGGCTCTATTTGTGCATATCCGAAAAAATGAAAATAAGCACTTGAAAAAAGCGACAAAATAATGTATAATCCAAGTGAAAAGATGAAAGTAAATTTGTCAACTATATATTATATATAAATCTTTTATAGGAGAATTTTATGTCAGCAACAGAGATAATTATTCAAAGTCTTATCTGGCTTTTAGCGGGCGTCGGCGTTTTTATCGTCGGCATGAACTTTTTGAGCGAGGCTCTTGAAAAAAGCGCCGGAAGCGGAATGAAGAAAATGCTTGAAAAAATCAGCAACAACCGCTTTTCCGGTGTAGGAATCGGCGCAGGCGTTACCGCCATTATTCAAAGCTCGTCAGCTACCTCCGTCATGGTTATCGGTCTTGTAAACGCCGGTGTTATGACTCTTATGCAACCAACGCCTATTATTATGGGCGCAAATATCGGTACAACGATTACCGGTGTGCTCGTTGCTCTTAAAAACGATTACTTCAATATGCTTATGTATCTTCTCGCATTTGCGGGAGTTATGATGGGCTTCTTCAAAAGCGAAAAAGTCAGACTTGCCGGCTTGCTTTGCTCCGGTCTCGGTCTTATTTTCGTCGGACTTGAAGTAATGAGCAGCGAGTCAGCATTCGGAAATTCTTACATTAAAGAAATGTTTGCAAACGTATTCGAGCTTATCGATTTCCCCTTGCTTCTCATTCTCGTCGGTGTTATTTTCACAGCTCTTATCCAGAGCTCTTCCGCATCAACGGGTGTCGTTATCACGATGGTTGGTACGGGTGTTCTTCCTTTGAATCTTGCGCTCTTTATCATACTTGGCGCAAATATAGGAACTTGCGTTACGGCGCTTCTCGCTTCCGTCGGCGCAAACGCTAACTCAAAGCGTGTTGCATTGATTCACTTCACGTTCAATTTTATCGGCACGGTTCTTTTCACAGCTCTTATCTGGATATTCAAAGAGCCCGCCGTAAATCTTCTCGTCTCGCTCTTCCCCGGCAGCGATCCCATGTCGCTCCAGATGCGTGTATCCGTATTCCACGTTATATTCAACGTATCAACGACCTTGGCGCTTCTTCCTTTCACTAAGCATCTCGTTAAATACTCCACGCTTATAATTAAGGAAAAGAAAAACGACGATGAAACTCGCAGCCTCAAGTACGTTGACGACAGACTTTTAACCACGCCCCCCATCGCTCTCATGCAGGTGAAAAAAGAGATGGATTATATGCTCGGCCTTGTTGAGAGAAACATGAATCTTTCGTTCACGGCAATGGAAAACGGCAACCTTGAAAACGGCGCTGAAGTAAGAGAAAACGAAGCGACGATAGACTTCACGAACGGAGCTCTCACCAAATTCTTGATAAAGCTTTCCGCAAATGCTTCTCAAAGCGACGAGCGCATTATCGGTTCGTATTTCCACGTTTTAAACGACCTTGAGCGTATCGGTGACCATGCCGAAAACTTCTTCGAAATCGGAGAAGAAATGCGCTCGAAGAAGATTGAATTTTCAGAAAAAGCGCAAGGTGACATCAAGCAAATGCGCAACAGCGTTATGCAAATGCTTGTTATCTCCAAAGATGCCTTTGAAAACCTCAACAAAGAACGTCTTCACGAGCTTTTGGTAATCGAAGAAAACGTTGACACCATGAAAAAAGGATTCATCGCAAGCCACTTCTCACGTCTTGCCGAGGGCAACTGCACTATGGAAGTAAGCCCGTATTATTCTTCGGCTATTTCAGGACTCGAGCGTGTTGCCGACCACCTGATAAACGTCGGTTACAGTATCGTCAGCCCCATAGGCTCCGAAAAGGACGCTTAAAAATAAAAGACGAAGGTGCTGCATTCATTTTGCAGCACCTTCGTTTGCGTTTTAGCCATTTTAGCTACTTAATATTACCCCGTGTCACTTTTTATAAACTATATTATTGGTTCCCTTCACTATAGAATCAGCAGGATAAACGCCTCTTAAGGAAGTCAAAGGATAAACTGAGGTGTTTTTTCCGATAACCGTGCCGGGATTTATTACCGAGCCACAACCGACGTCGGCTCCGTCGCCTAAAATTCCGCCGATTTTGCGCAGCCCCGTTTCATATTCCGCCTCGCCGTGAACAACGACAGGCTTTCCGTCCGATTTTAAATTTGAGCATATCGTTCCAGCGCCCGTATGCGCCTTGTTGCCAAGTATTGAATCTCCAACGTAGTTGTAATGCGGAATTTGAACTCCGTCTAACAAAATACAATTTTTGAGCTCGCTGGAATTGCCAATCACGCACCCCTCACCCGTAATAACGTTTCCCCTGATGAAAGCGCCCGGGCGCACCTCACTGTTTGAGCCTATAATTGCTGGCGGTTCAATGGTAACGTTCGGATATATTTTCACGTTTTCACCTACAAGCACACCGTCTGCTGTGAGAGTGTATCCGTCTATTCCCTTTTCAATAAGAGATAGCGCATATTCCTTTATCTTTGGAAGCATTTCCCACGGATATTCGCATCCATCGAAAAGCGGGGCGAGATGCTCGGGGACAGAGCCGTACAAATCCTTTGTTTTAACCGATTTATTCAAAAATGTGTCCGCCTTCCGCAATAGATTTCACGATAATTTTTGCGTACTCAACGCATTTTTCCTCATCGTCACTCTCAATCATAACGCGAACGACAGGTTCAGTACCGCTTTGTCTCAAAAGCGCTCTTCCGCGTTTGCCTATCTTTTCCTTAACCCGCTCAAGCGACGAGAGAACGTTTTTGTCGGCAAGAACCGCATTTTTATCCCTGACGCGCACGTTTTCTAAATGCTGCGGATAAACTTTCACCTCTTCTTTTAGCGCGGAAAGTGTTTTTTTGGAGTCGCATAGCTCTTCCGCAAGCATAATGGCGGTAAGAATTCCGTCACCCGTGGTAGCGTATTTTTTCATAATTATATGCCCCGATTGCTCGCCGCCGATAGCATAATCATTCTTTTGCATACATTCATATACAAATCGGTCTCCAACCTGCGTTTGCACGCACTTAATACCTATCTTATCAAGACTGTTCACGAAACCGCTATTAGACATAACCGTAGTTACCACCGTATCGTCGTTAAGCGTTCCGCGCGCTTTCATTCTTTTAGCTAAAATATATACGATAGCGTCTCCGTCTACTACGTTTCCCTTTTCGTCAACCGCAAGGCATCTGTCTGCATCACCGACAAAGGCAAACCCTAAATCCAGGTGCTTTTCAAGAACCAACTGCTGTAAATTCTCTATATGCGTCGAGCCGTACCCATCGTTTACGTTCAAGCCGTCAGGCTCGTTTCCGATAACGTAAGTTTGCGCTCCAAGCGCGGAGAAAACTGCGTTTGCAATATTCCAAGAAGCTCCGTTTGCGCAGTCAAGTCCTATGCGAAGCTTTTTGTACGAATTTGAGGCTACGGATATAAGGTATCCGATGTAACGGTTTCTTCCCGACACGTAATCGTGAATGCATCCTATACGAGCCCTCTCGGCTAAAGGAATATCATCACCGCTGACTCCAAGCGCCTCTAAGTCACCGTCTATGTAAGCCTCGACAAGCGCAGTTGCTTCATCGTCCATTTTTTCGCCGTACGTGTTAATGAGCTTAATTCCGTTATCGTAATACGGATTATGCGATGCCGTTATCATAATTCCGCAATCGAATTCGTTCTGCCGCGTGACGAAAGAAACGCTCGGAGTTGTAGTTACGTGAAGCATATACGCATCCGCGCCGCTTGCGGTTATACCGGCAACTATCGAATATTCAAGCATATAGCTTGAACGCCTCGTGTCCTTACCTATAACGATACGCGGACGGTATCCGCTTTTAGTCTGCCCTGAAAGTGATGAAGCGAAATACCAGCCGAGAAATCGTCCTACCTTATATGCTTGCATTGACGTAAGCGTTACATTAGCCTCTCCGCGAAATCCGTCCGTGCCGAAATACTTGATTTGACGAGGCGCGCTTTTCTGATTTTTTTCAATCCGAGCTTCATCCTGCAAAAGCTCATCGGTCGTCACGTTAAATATATCCGCAAGCTTAATAACCTTGTCTATCTGTGGCACCGCTCGGTCTAGCTCCCACTTGGAAACAGACTGCCTTGAAATTCCCAAAGTTTCGGCAAGCTCTTCTTGCGAAATATCGGACGCAATTCTTAGTCTTGCGATTTTTTGACCTATCGTCATAAAATTCTCCTTTAATTTGAATTGAACGAATCATTCACTTGTCATTATATCAAAAACAAGAGTTTTTGCAAGCAACCGCACATTACTTTTTTTCGCAACTCAAGGTTGCACAAACAATTATTCCCCCTCAAAACAGTTTATGTAAAAGCGCTGAAAACGTCACAAAATACGCCGCGCAAAATTAAAAGGCCGAAACCCTCTCTGAATCTTGGTTTTCAGCCTTTGTTTTATTTTAAGGAATCGCCAACAGAATCGAAAAATTATTTACCGAATATCTCGGCTGATTTTTTAAGCATTTCACGAATCGGAAGATTATAGGGGCAACGCTCCTCGCAAACGCCGCATCCGATACAGTCCGAGGCGGTTTTGTTCAAGAGTGAATACCGCGCCGTCGCCCAATCCTTTAAATCGTATCGGCTGTAATATCCCTCAAACAAGAAGACCGCCGAAATATTGATTCCTGCGCTGCAAGGCGCGCAATAATTACAGCGACGGCAGAAGTTCGTGCCCAAAGATTCTTTTATCGCCGCTATTTTTTGCGCTTCTTCCCGAGTGATGGGCGTAGTGTCTGAGCTTGCCGCTACGTTCATGCGGATTTCAGCTGAATCTGCCATTCCGGGAATTGCCACCGTCACGTCGGGATTGCTTAAAACGAAGCGCAAAGCGATAGAGCCGTTTTCAATTGCGCCGCCTGCCAAAGGCTTCATGCAAATGAATCCTATATTCTTTTTTGCGCACTCGGCTATAAGTTTTTCAGCCTGCGTTTCAACAATATTGTAAGGAAACATTACGCTTTCAACCCAAGGCATTCCTATTACCTTTTCGAAAACTTCTACGGAATGAAGCGTAATGCCGATATGCCCGATTTTGCCGTTCGCCTTTGCCTCGCTGAGCGCTTCAAGAGCGCCGCCCGCCGCCGTTACCGTTTCAAGATCTTTTGCGCCGGGATTATGCAGCTGATAAAGGTCTATATATTCCGTGCGAAGCGTTTTAAGGCTCGTTTCAATATCCTTTTCCATCGCCTCTTTCGTGCGAGCCATGCTTTTTGTTGCGAGCACGAATTTCTCCCTGACGCCCTCAAGCGCAATTCCGAGATATTCCTCGCTTACCGTATATCCACGGGCGGTATCAATAAAATTAACGCCTGCGTCAAGCAATTCACTTATTAATTTTTTCGTGCCCTCGGCATCAATTTTCTGAATCGGAATTCCGCCAAAACCAAGGCGGGAAATCTTAAGCCCCGTTTTCCCTAATATTCTGTATTCCATAAATTCACTCCGCGTTAGAATTTTGCGTTTTCTCTCAAAACAGTATACCTATTATACCACCTTTTTTTGAGTTTGTCTATAACAAATGCTTCAAAAGCGGTCGCGTCTTTGCGGAATGTTCGGATATTTTAATGTTGAAAAAACGCGAGGTCTGTGATATAATAAATTCACCGATAAAAATTTGAAGAGGACACAAATGAAAAAATCATTTATTTGCAGTCTATGCCGCGGCGGCATATTAGGCGGCGCGCTATATCTTGACGGTAGCGCCGTTACCTACAAAACGAATAAACTTACCGTTGATAAAGCGTACAGAAACCTCGTTTTACCGCTTAACGAAATCTCGGAGCTCACTTGGAAATGGCTCGTTTTCCCCGTCGCAAGCTTCCATATGAAAAACGGAGCGGAATATAAATTTATAATCTTCAACAAACGCCGCTTTAACAAATCTTATTCGGAAACAAAAAACAACATATCTTAAATTTTAAAGCACCAACCGCAAGGATTGGTGCTTCATTTTTGGCGCAGGAAGAGGGATTCGATTCTCGTTGCGACTCGGTCACATTTCGGCTCTGACGTTATCAACGTCATTCACTACCGAAATGCCGCTACGCTACCCGTGCCTTTTGGGCAAACGGTTTTCAAGACTTTTTGAGAAATCCGACATTACCGCAAAATAATCGAAAATATCAGACGATAGAAAACGCTGAAAACCCAGTCGTGTCAAGGGTTTTCGGCGTTTTGTCTTTCAGAAAATTTCAAAACCCAAGCGGTGCAAGAATTTCCGCATCTAAAACAATTTCTAAAACTTTTTTAGAAATTGTTTTAGATAGATTTAAGAAAATATGGCGTTTGGATAGCCATAATTATATAGATACATTAGTCCTTTTTAAATCTCGTTTTGATTTTACTCCTACTCAATTTTAGATTTTCATAGTTGCTTACTAACCGCTCTAATTCGTTGTAATCTTCATTTGAAGTCTCTGGTCCTACCAGTATTTCTTCAATAGGCATAACAAGCGGAATATCTATAAATTCTGGCATTTCCAAAGAAAAATACTGAGATATCACCTCATTAGAAGCATGAATTTCAACAAATGGCGAACTAATGAATCTACATTCTTTTTCATATGCCCAATGAGATAATTTACTTATTCCCATCTCAAACAAGTCAATATCATTCATTTCGAATTCTTTTTCTGTGCCTTGATTAACAATGCTTTTGCTGATACCGTTTTGGTAGAGTTGATTTTCTTCCATACAATATTGAACATCTATAGGACCACAAACACTATTTACTTTGTGATAGCCTAATGCACTATTGATATTTATCGAGGATATTCTTTGACTGGGAAAATAGCCGCTTTTATGTTCGGTGATAGTGAAGGCGTTTCCGAACATTCTTGAATCAACTTTTATTCTTACGCCAACAGATTTAGTATAGATTTGCCACAATGCTATTTCTTCTTGTCCTTCATATGACCAACAACTACAATAAAGAAGTTTTTTAAACAAATCATTTTGGACGTCGTTTATCTTACAAAAGCCTTCATAGGGATCATTAAGTAAATCCAATCTAGTAAATCTAATTGTTCGATGCTCTATTATAGATTTCAAGGATTTTATTGATGTATAGTGATAAAGATATTTAGGTATCATAGCACTCCACTTTTCTACAGATTTATTTGTTTTATTATATCACTATTGGCGCGATTTGTCAATTTATATACGGAAGATAACAATCACCTATCATTGAAAATTCAACAATCCCATTATTTCTTCTGTCGTTGTTTTACAAAAAAGTTTACATTAAACACTATAATAATTATTGACAAAGAGTATAACATTTGGTATAATGAGAATGATAAAACTTGTTATATAAAGCGGAGACATATTATGCAAAAGCTAATCAAGAGAATAAGAGAATATTTGGGGCTGAGCCAAGCCGACTTCGCAGAGAAGCTGGGCGTTACCTTTGCGACCATCAACCGTTGGGAAAACGGTCGCGCAATTCCTACGAAATTGGCGCAGGCAACCCTTTACGAATACTGCAAGGCGCAGGGCGTTCCCGTCTACGATATGATCCTCGATAAGATCAGAGCAGCGACCGAGGAAATTGCACTTGAAGAAGGTCGTGTTCTGCTCTACCACGGCTCAAAATCGGGTATCGTTGGCGATATCGCGCCCAAGAGCCGCGAGATGTGCGACTTCGGCAAAGGCTTTTATATGGGAACAGAACCCGGACAACCGCTGACACTTATCTGCGATTTTGAAAAGTCCAAGTTCTACATCGTGTCGATTGATACACGCGAGCTTGATGCCATTGAAATCAAAGCCGACCTCGACTGGGCAATGCTCGTTGCATTCCACCGTGGCAGAATGGAGCAGATTAAGGGCACGGAGTTTTACGGTAAATACAGTCAGCTTGATGCCGGCAAGGATCTCGTGACCGGAAGCACCGCAAACGCCAGAATGTTCTATGTGCTCGATAACTTCTTCACGGGCGGCATCACCGATATGGCACACGTCAACAGCCTGTCCGCACTCAAGCTCGGTAAGCAGTACGTGGCAACTACCGAAAAGGCGTGTGCAGCCGTTCGCATTGAGAAGGAGCTCCCCATCTCCATGATGGAGCGCAGATTCCTTCAGGACGAGAGCGAAGCCAACAGACAGAAAGGAATCCACCTTGCAAACGATATTTGCAAGAACTACCGCCGCGAAGGAAAGTTCTTTGACGAGATACTTGACGAAGCAAAATAATAGGAGGACATAATGAACGAACTCCAACTGAAAATGTGTGATATACAAGGCA
>JAZRGJ010000137.1:0-7795 GCA_045644125.1 Eubacteriales bacterium
CTGGGTGCAATTCTTGAAGTAAAGTCCGTTTGCATAGGAGCCGCCGATATCGTAAGTACCCATCCAGCTATTGTCCTTGCAGTCCCTATAAACCTTATGTCCTTGAAGAATCGTATCTTCAACGAGCATATTGTTTGACCAAGACATTGAGATGAAGCCGGAGTAGGGAACTCCGTGCTCGCCCTCGTTTATAATTCTATGCTCAAGAAGTCTTATAGTAACGTTTGAGCGTTCAACTACGATATTTCTCGTGTAAGAGTTGTAATACTGTTGCTCCGGCAAAACGGAGTTTGCATCGGTAATAAATATTCCGCCGCTTGCCGTTATCGGCTTATCGTCAACTCGCTTTGCCGTAATTGAGGTAACGGTTTCGTAGTCGAAAAGAAGCGCCGTCTTATCTATAAAATTGCCCTCGCCGTCAATAACAACAAGCTCTCTTTGCGACGCTCCGTTATTGAAGTGGCCGTATCTCATGTACTGTCTTGCATTGCTATTGTAAATTACAAGAAGCATGGGCGTTCCGGGGGCGTAATTTATCTTTGTAACGTCCTTTGAAAGTCCGCCGTTTTCGTCAACGATTTCTGCAATTATGTCTTTTGAAATATCTTTTGTTTTATAGTCCGATTCAAAACGGAAGATTGACATTTTTGAAGAAGCGCTGCCGAAACCAACCGTCTTATCGTCAATATAGAAGGTCGCCTTGCCCCAGTTTACGTTGGTTTTAATTACGGCGGTTTCCGTAATATTTCCGATATAATAGGTGTACTTCGTATTTCCCGTGTTATCGCCTGCGCAAACCGTAAATCCGTACTGATTTGCGTATTTATGAGTGGCAACGATTGCGGGATAATCCTCGGCAACGCCGTCGCCAACAGCGCCGAAATCGTTATAGTAAACGTATCTTACCCTTAAGCTGTGCTTAAGATTTTTCGTAAAATTGATGTCGCCGCGCTTGGTCGTGATTTCAAGATGTATAAAATCTTCAACGCCCTCAAGAGCCTTTATCGGAAACTCCGTTTCCATAATGATAGCGTCGCCGTCAAGCTTTGTTCTGAAGCCGTCGCCGCCTGCATCGTCGGTTTCTCTTATAATAACCGCATAGCGAAGCTCGTCTTCCGTAAGGTCGTCAAGTCTTTTAATCGGTAAAAAGCATCCAACCTTTTCGTAAATAGCATTCTGAAAAGCTTTTGCCGCATCCATAAATTGAGTCGTGTAGGTGTCGCAAGCTATTATGTAGTCGGCAATATCGTTATCGTTAACCGTAAGAGAAGTTATTTTGTAATCGTCTTGGATTTTTTCTTCCCAATCCGATGCGCTGACGCTTACGTTTTCCGGCATCTCAAAATCCTCTGCTTTATATCCAAGATAGTTTTTGAAAAATCTTTCAATAACGTCTGGCATGGTTTCGTGGCTTCCGGTAGTGAGAATGATTTTTCCGTCAATCTCCTTTACCACGTATCCCTCTTTTCCGAGTGAATACATATCAAAGGCGTATTCCTCGCCTCGCTTTGTAACGGGGCCGACGAGAATTTCGATTCCGTCAAAGTCCGAGTGGTTATTCTCGCTTACGATTTCAATATCCATACCCTCGTCGCTATAAATCGCAACCAAATCTCTGAGCGCTTTCAAGGTGTCGATTGTGAGGTCTTGAGACGTAACGAAGCGGAAAAGCGCTTCTCCGTCTGCTATAAGCTGCATCGTGTCTTTTTCTTCAAGCTTTTCTTTGCAAGTGTCGCACAAGCCGTCCTCATTCTCGTCAGTATGCTCCTTGCACTCTGTATTTTTTCCTGTGTCAAGCGTTATCTTGCAAGCGTCGCACAAGCCGTCGCCGTCACCATCAGCGTGATTGCAAGCGTCATTCTTTCCGCAAGAAGCAATGCTCAACGTGAGAGTGAAAAGCAGAAAAACTATAGCCAGATTTTTCAAAAGTTTCATTCTACACCTCTTAAACAAAAGTTTTAGTATATTATAACACGTCGTTTCACGAAATTAAATTATAAAATGTAAATTTTTAAAGTTCAGCGCCTTTCCTTTACGTTAGTCACGGTAAGATTCTTTCCGTCAACCTTGAATAAAATCTCTTTGTCGGCAAAAAACATTCCGTATTCACGCTCGCTGTCGCTATGGTAAGATGGGCGCGGGTCCTCTTCGAGAAGCAAAATAAGCTCCGCTCTTTCGCTCTCGCGAAGCTTTGAAAGCTCGGCGTCGGGAATTTTAACCTCAAGCTTTTTTCCGAATTCTTCATCGGCAAACGAGCTTTTTGCGTCGGGGTGGCTATCCGTATAACGTATGTAAGGCTTTATGTCGTAAATCGGCGTGCCGTCCAGCATATCAACGCCCTCAACGTATATAACGGCGCCGAGCCCCGCCTCTTCTTTTATCTCGACGATTTTAACGGAAGAGAGTCCTATCGGATTAGGTCTAAAGGGGGAGCGTGTCGCAAAAACGCCGATTTTTTTATTTCCTCCAAGGCGCGGCGGCCTTACTGTAGGCGTGAAATTTTCTCTTATGGATTCCGAAAACTGCCAGATAATCCAAAGATGCGAAAACTCCTCTAATCCGCGAAGAGCATCTGGATTACGAAAGCTCTTTTCAAAAACTATTTTTCCGCGAGCGCAGCAGAGCGCGCTTTGGCGAGGAATTCCGAATTTCTCCTTGAAATCCGTCCTTATTCTTGCAATTATTTTCATAAAAAATCTCCTCTTTCTCGTATTTTATCATAAAGCGGCCCTTTTTTCAACAAAATATCGAAATTTATGCAAAATTCTTGCAATTTTAAATGCGGTATGATAGAATATATTATGAAATGATATATTTACTCGGAGGATGTACGGTGAGGATAAATCTTTCATATAATAAAATCGTTGCCGATACGGTAACGGAAAGCTTTGTTGAAAGCTTTAATGCAATAGCTGTTCCCAAGCTTTTAAATAAGTTTTCCGACGTAGAAGAAGTTATAATTTACGAGGACTGTCTTTCGGATGGGCTCGTAACAGGCGGAACGTTTTACTGCCCATTGACGCTTGTTCGCAGTGGGAATTTTTCGCGCGCCTTTGCCTCTTGGCGCTTCGATTCGAAAAGATTTAAAGACGAGGTGCCGTATTCTTACGTCGGCAAAGAGCCTCTCAACATAGAAATATCCGATAGCGCTCCCTCCGAAATAGAGAAAAAGCTTGACACCCGTGTTCCTTTTTTCGCTAAAAATGCGATTAAACTGACGGTTACGGCAGATGCTCCGACGAAAACCTTTCTTTCGGGAAAATATTCGCAATCATTCGTTGATATAATGCGAGATAAGCTTACCCGCGCTATTGAAAAGGAGTTTTCGATAACGGGGCTTGAAGACAGCTCCCTTGAGATTTCCTTGGTATTTGCGCCCGGAAGCTTTATGGAGCACGTTCTTGATAACACAAGCTACCGCCGTGTCCTCGTATCCGCAAAATCTTGCGCTCCGCGTGACCTTTGGATAAAATGGACACGCCTTGACGGCAACGGAACTTACACCGTTTCAAGCTATGTAAAAGAAAGCGACGTGCGCTTTGAAATTTGCGATGACGTTCCCGAAAAAATCAGAGAAAGGGAGTACCGTTATCTTATAGGCTCAAACGGACAGTCAGCTTATAAAAATGCGATGAGCCGCAAGAATTTTATGGAATGGCGAGAGCTTGTCAAGCGTGTTATCAAGCGCGGCGAGGTGTCTGAACTTAAAGCTTTTGAAGATGAAAATCTCATAGTACAAGCCGATCCTTATAATCCGCAAGACTCCGTTTTGCAATTGCCGAAAGACGCAATTGAAAAAGACGAGGGTGAAAAATTCACAGAGCCGCCGGAAGACGATGCGTTTGACAGCGAAATATCGATTAAGCTCCAAAGCGTTCTTGAAAATTATAATATAGAAACGGAAGATTCCGAAGAGCCCGAGGAAGAGGATATAAATCCCGATATAACAGAGCTTCTTCGCACTCTTTTGGCAGGCGGAGAAGAAAACTCCGCCGACGAAGACGGAGCTCCTGATGGCGACGACGAGCTTCCTCCTTTCGATATTGACGAGCTTTCGATTTCTCAGGAAACGGAAGACGAGAAGATTGAAGAAGAGATTGAAGACGTCGAAGAAACGCCCGAAGAAGCGCCCGTTGCGGATTCATTTGAATTGGTAGAGGAAGCTGAAGATGAGCCTGAGGCTCAGGAAGAGCTTCCGAGCGCGCCGAGCTATAGCTTTGAATCCGAGCTTCAGCGTTACAGTAAAGAAAACGAGATTTTATCCGAAAAGGATAACGAAATTTCAGAGCTCAAAGAGAAAAATCAAGAGCTTAATGCAAGGCTTTTGAAGCTTGAGGCTGAAAATATCAAGCTTTCAGAGCTTTTGGAAAGCTATGAGCTAAAGGCGGTGGCTGCTCGCAAAGAGCGCGCCGCTCTTATCGAAAAGCTCGATGCCGCAAAGCGCCGCGAGGAGCGTGAAAAGGACAGACTTGCCGAAGCGGCGAAAATAGCCGTAGCGGAAAGATACGAGTCCGATAAGCCGGTATATGAAGATAAAGAGCCGCTTCCCGAAAAAGCTTCCGAGAAAGAAGAAATTCCCGCACTTGAAAAAGAAAACGAGCCCCTCGTTGCAACAGAGCCCGAAAAGCTTGAGCCCGAAAAAGAAGAGCAAAGCGAAAAGCCTTCTCCTGTGCGCTACGTTTCAAAGGTTGCGGATATAACTTTCCGTCATCCAGTAGATCCTAACATAACTAAACGTATCCAAGAAATTATAGTTACCACGGTTAAGTATTTCGGTAAAGAAGACGTGTATATGAAGATAAAGCTCACGATTCCCGATCATTATATGGTAAGACTTGAATTTGTCAAAATCCCGGAAAATGAATCGGCGCTTCTGTCCGATATTATACGTGTTCTCGGTCATAGCAAGCTCGGTATCACCAAGGTTTTGCTTGATTGATGCCATGCCGTGTAAAAAAACTCCCGATTTCCGACTTTTAAACGGTCGTATTTCGGGAGCTTTTTTTGTTTTAATATATGTAAACAAATATTTACTTTATTCGGGTATTGCTATAGTGATATACTTCGTTCTTCCGAAAGAGCTTGTCATAACGTCAACGTCTACGCCAAGTCCCCTCAGGCTTTTCATGGATTTTCTTAAAATTTCTTCGAATCTCGCTATCCCGTTTGCGGGGCTTTCAAATTCAAGCATTGCGGGAAGCTCTTTTTCAATTTGAGTATCGATAAGCGCCTCCGTTGCGCTGACGGATAGCTTCATAGTCTTTATTTTCTCGATGGTTTTTAAAATCGAATCTTCGTCAGAGAGTCTTAAAAGCGCCCTTGCGTGCCTTTCGCTTAAATTTTCCTTAAGTATTTTTTCTTGCGCCTTATCCGAAAGCTTAAGAAGTCTTATTTTGTTCGCAATATAAGATTGGCTCGTGCCGAAAAGTCTTGCTATCTCGCTTTGCGTCATATTTTTCATTGCAAGCATTCCTGATATTGCTCTTGCTTCTTCAAACATATTCATAAAATTTCACCGTCCTTTGATTTTATTCTACACCAAAACGGCGGAATATTATGTCAAAAGACGGCGGAATGCAAAAAATGCGAAAGCTTAACGCTTGGCATCTCTTATAAAGGCTTTTTTGAAATTTTTGCGTAAGGGCGAGGATAGCTTGCGGGTGTTTTCGTTCTTTTTTCGATAATAACGAGCGGATGTTCTTCGCTGACTTCGCCGTCGGTGAGTTTTATTTCCTCGATTTTAGCCGCGCCGCCGCCGAGAACGGCGATTGCCTTTTTTGCATCCTTTAATTCGAAAGCGGCGTTTTTGCCTTTCATTGCGAGAAATTCTCCGCCCGGCTTGACGTAAGGCAGACAAAGCTCTGAAAGCACTTGAAGATTGGCGACGGCGCGAGCCGTAGCGTAGTCGAATTTTTCTCTGTATTCTGAATTTTGAGCTCCGTCCTCCGCTCTCATCGTAACGGCGGTAACGTTATCGAGTCCTAAGATTTTTGCGCTCTCTTCAACGTAGCCGACTCTTTTTGCCGTTGAGTCCATAGCTGTGATTTTCAAATCTTCTCTTAAAATAGCAAAGGGAAGCGTTGGAAATCCCGCTCCGCATCCGACGTCTATGACGCTTGCGCCCTTTTTAATTTTCGCGAGCGGAAGCGCGCAATCCGCGTAGTGATTGAGTATTATCTTATTGACGTCGGTTATGGCGGTTAAATTGTATTTTTCGTTTTCCTCAAGCATTCTTACCGTAAGCTTGAAGAATTTGTCGCTTTTTTCCGCGTTAAGCATAAAAGAAACACCGCAAAGCTTAAAAACTTTCGCAAGCTGCGACTTGAATTCATTTTCATTGATAGGCATCGTTAAAATCCTCTTTCTTATTGAAAATATTATATACTTTTTAAGAGATTTTGTCAATACTCCGTTGACTTTGCCGTGCCGCTGTGTTAAAATGAAGCTATAATGGGAAAAGGTTGGTTTGCGATGAGCTTTGATATTACGACTATAGACAAAAACTTTAAAATAGAAACCAACATTGAAAGAGAAGCGCTTAGGTTCTTTGACGTTAAGGACGCCCCCTTGAATCTTTACGGTGTTTGGCACGACGGAGAGGCATATAGACGCGTTCCTCGCGACGTTGCGAAGGCAACGAGCCCCGAGCTTATAACGAGCAGTATTAAAACCGCGGGCGGCAGAATCCGATTTGTAACCGACAGTCCGTACGTTGTGATAAAAGCTTTTTATCCCTTTATAACGGTTTTTGGGCACATGACGCGCGCCGGCACGTCGGGCTTCGATTTGTACGTAAACGAAGGCGGCAGAGAAGTTTACAAAAAAAGTATGTTTCCGCCGAGCAACACAGACACTTCGTTTGATGCCGTTTTTGATTTTCCTGACGTGAAAGAGCGCCTTATAACGATAAATTTTCCGCTCTACAATCCCGTGAACGAGCTTTATCTCGGGCTTCATTCAAAGGCTTCGCTGAAACCTGCGCCCGATTACAGCGTAAAACTTCCGATTGTTTCCTACGGCTCGTCGATAACCCAGGGCGGCTGCGCATCTCGTCCCGGCAACTCGTATCAAGCCATGCTTTCAAGGCGCTACGACGCCGATTTTATAAATCTCGGCTTTTCGGGAGTTGCTCGCGGAGAGGCGGCAATTCGCGATTATATTGCCTCGCTTCCAATGTCGGCGTTCATCTTCGACTACGACTACAATGCGCCCACTCCCGAACACTTAAAAGAAACTCACAAGCCTTTTTATGAAGCGGTGAGAAAAGCGCGCCCCGACGCGCCGATACTTATGATGGGACATCCGGAGTTCTATTCGAATGAAATGCTTGTAAAGCGTAACGCCGTTGTGAAAGAAACTTTCGACTATGCCGTAGCAAACGGAGATAAAAACGTTTATTACATTCACTCAAACGAGCTTTTTGAACTTTGTGAGGACGGCGGTACTGTAGACGGCGTTCATCCCACGGACTTCGGATTCAGAAGTATGGCAAAAGCCATGGCGAAAATTTTTGATAAGATTTTTCAAGTTAAGTCGGACCAGTTCTGACAAAATATAATAAAGATTAAACAGATGGTTTTTTATGCCGGATATTGCAAGTATTGATAAGAATTTTGTGATTGAAACCAATATTGAAAGAGAGAACATCAAGTTCTACGATGCCAAGGAAGCGCCGATAAGACTTTTTGGCGTGTGGCACGACGGCGAGTGCTACAGACGCGTCCCCGCTGACGTTGCGGAAAACACGAGCCCCGGCGTTGCAGGACTTTCACGTCATACTGCGGGTGGAAGAGTA
>JAZRGJ010000138.1:0-4635 GCA_045644125.1 Eubacteriales bacterium
GTGGAACCATTGTCTTCCTAAGACCGCTTGGCCTCCGACTTAATCAGGAAAAAATCACCTGCTTTAACGGTGTTCCCACGATGTTTATAGCTATGTTCAACCACCCGAACTATCGCAGCACGGATTTTTCGCATATGAGGACGGGTATTATGGCGGGTGCGGGATGTCCGCCCGAGCTTATGAGACGTGCGGCACGTCCTGATGAGATGAACATGACGGGAATTGTCAGCGTTTACGGTCAGACAGAGTGCGCCCCCGGTAACACGATGAGCTCTTGGACCGACTCGCTTGAAGTGCGCACGGAAACCGTCGGATACGCATTCCCTCACGTGCGCTGCAAGATTGTTGATCCCGAAACCGGCGAAGAAGTAGGGCCCGGCGTGAACGGCGAATTCTGCGCCAAGGGATATAATACAATGAAGGGTTACTACAAAATGCCCGACGCCACCAAGGGAACCGTTGACGAAGACGGTTGGCTTCATTCGGGCGACCTTGCTTCCCGTGACGAAAACGGAAACTACAAGATAACGGGACGCTTAAAGGATATGATAATCCGAGGCGGCGAGAATATTTACCCCAAGGAAATAGAAGAATTTATTTACACGCACCCCGCCGTCAAGGACGTTCAGGTAATCGGCGTTCCCGATAAAAAGTACGGCGAGGAAATAATGGCTTCTATAATTCTTAAAGAGCCCGACAGCGTCAGCGTTGAGGAAATGACGGAGTATATCAAGGCAAGTATGGCGCGCCATAAAGTTCCGAAATATATCGAATTCGTCAAATCATTCCCGATGAATGCGGCGGGCAAGGTTCTCAAATATAAAATGAGAGAAGACGCGGCAAAGCGCCTTGGCCTTATCGGCGACGGCTCCGACACCGCAGGGCCCGGCGCTAAAAAATAAAAAGAAAAGAGCGAAGATACTTTTAATAAGCATCTTCGCTCTAATTTTTCGCCTACTTATTTTTCTTTCTGTATTCGCTTGGGGTGACGCCTGAGTATTCCTTGAAAATTCTTGAAAAATAAGACTGATTTTCAAAGCCGAACATCTGCCCGACCTCTCTTATGCTCTCATTGCTTGCGAGCAAAAGCTCACGCGCCCTTTCGCAACGCACGTTTTTTTGGTAATCAACGAAGGAATAGCCTGTGATACGACGGAATTCTCTTGTAAAATAGAATTTGCTTAAGCCTACGAAGTTGCTTATTTCGTCAAGCGAAATCTCTCTTTTGCTCTCCGCCTTAACGTAGCCTATTGCCTTTTTCACGGAGGAAAGGAGATGCGATTCCGTTTTGGGAGATTTATCAAAGCTTGCGTATTTTTCGCAAATCAAAAGCAAAATTTTTAAAACCGCGGAGCGCATATGCTGTATACGCATCGGCTCCTCTTGACTCGTTGCGCTGTGATATTTTTTAAACTCCTCCATTAAAGAAACGAGCGCCGCATCCTTTATTTTCGGCGAAAAAATAAAATCGTTACTGTCAAAGTGATTTGCCGTGAAAAATGAGCGGTCAACTATCAGGCACATATACTTCATATCCGAATCAACTACACGGAAGCCGTGGAGCTTATTAGGGCTTATCACCGCAACGTCACCACTTGAATATTCCCTGAATTCGTCGTCCACCGAGATAAATCCGCGCCCCTTTTCAATGCAAAGAATCTCTACGTTTTCGTGCCATTTTGCAATAATCGTGGGCTCGTCCTTTTTCATTTCGTCAACGTGGAATAAAAACGGCACTCTCGGGTCGCTCAGCTTATGCATTTCGTATTTTAAATTCATTTTTCGCTCCAAAGCAATTTTTTGTCAAAATTTTAAGCAATTCATGCTTTTTATCAATTATTTAACGATTATACCACAAAATATCAAAAATATCAATATAAATCAAACGAAAAAAAGGAGAAAAGGCTATCCGCCCGCACTCCTTTTTTAGTTGCTTTGTTTTTATGTAATCAATAGCCCGAAAGGTACATAAGTTTACCGCCGTTAAGCCTTGATTCTTCCGCAAGGAAGCCTATTTCGTGCCCCATTACAGAATCAGCGATATCGGTGATATTGTCTGCCTTCCCCGTTTCAAGATACTCAAAGAATTGCTTCATAATTCCAACGTCACCGCCTGCGTGATGAAGATATCCGCCCGCAGGCTCTTCAACGTCATAAGTGATAGTTTCGCCGTTGATTTTCTCAACCTTGACAGTCTTGCCGTCAGCACTCTTAGTCAAAATTCCCTCTGTGCCGTAAATCGTAATATAACGATTCAAATCGTTAGAGATAGCTATAGATTTAAGCTGAGCATCAACTCCGTCTTCAAAATGCATGTTAACTATCTGGTGATCAACTATATCGTTATCGCATCTGAATACGCATCTTCCGTAAAGGTTGCTCGGATCGGAAAGGCTTGCGTCAATTTCTTCCTTGGTCGTTCCGAGCTGACCGTGCTTTGCAAGTCCTGCAATCTTTTCATAAGCTTCATTATTATAAATATAGAAAGCGTTATATTTACAAGTGTCCTTGCAAGGACAAGTATAACAATGCGTAGTTGAGCCTTCAGGAGCATTTTCTTCCTTGAAATAGCTTAAAGAGCCGTACGAGGAAACGGAAATGCATTTTTTGCCGAGGAGCCAGCAGATAATATCTATGTCGTGGCAGTTTTTGGCGAGAACGAGTGGCAAGCTGAGCTGTCTGTTTCTCCAATTGCCGCGCACGTAAGAGTGTGCGTAATGATAATAGCCTATATGTTCCGTTTTTTCAATATTGGTAATTTCGCCGATAATACCCGAATCAAGAATTTCTTTGATTTTATTGTAAACGGGTGCGTAACGAAGCACGTGGCAAATAACAACCTTTTTGCCAAGAGCCTTAGCCTTATCTCTGATTTCAACGCATTCCTCAAGTGTCATTGCAATGGGCTTTTCAAGCAAAAGATCGTATCCAAGCTCAAGCGCCTTGATAGCCTGACGGTGATGGAGCGAGTCCATCGTTGCGATAACGAGAGCATCGGCAATTTTGCCTTGTGCAAAAAATTCGTTTTCATCGGTATAAAACGCATCTTCCGGCATACCGTATTTCATCGCGATTTCTTTTTTCTTGGGATCGGTATCGCAAACGGCAACAACCTCACTTCCGTAGTATTTCGTAAAATGAGCATAGGTTAATCCGCGTCCGCCCAAGCCTATAAATGCAATCTTCATACTAAACCTCACTTTTTAAAAGTTGTTTTATAAGATTATTATAACAAGCTTTTAGCCCCTTGTCTACGAAGATTATTGCTAACTTTTGTTGAAATCTTGCGATTTTACTAAGTTTGGAAAATAAAAATCCACGATATACAAAAAGAACGGGAAGAAACTAAACTACCCGTTCTTTTTGATGCTTTATTCGTCGGCACAGATTTAATTAAGAATTAATGCCGAAAAATTTATTAAGCTTTAATTATACCACGCCCTGAGCCATCATAGCGTCAGCTACCTTAAGGAAGCCTGCGATGTTAGCGCCAGCTACGAGGTTGCCCTCCATGCCGTATTCTTTTGCTGCGGCAACGGAGCTTTCGTAGATATTCTTCATAATGTCGTGAAGCTTTGCGTCAACCTCTTCTGCGCTCCAGCTGTAACGCATGGAGTTCTGGGACATTTCAAGACCGGAAACGGCAACGCCGCCTGCGTTAACCGCCTTGGAGGGAGCTACGACTACGCCGTTTTGCATAAGGTATGCAACTGCTTCGTTGGTGGTGGGCATGTTGGAAACTTCAACGTAGTACTTAATGCCGTTTTCAACGATTTTCTTAGCTTCTTCCATACCGACTTCGTTCTGGGTTGCGCAAGGCATGATAACGTCAACCTTTACGCCCCAAGGCTTTTCACCCTTGAAGAAAGGAACGCCGAACTTATCTGCGTAATCCTCAACTCTGTTGCGGCAAGAAGCGCGCATTTCAAGGAGGAAGTCTTCCTTTTCTTTGGTGGAAATACCGTCTTTATCATAGATATAACCGTCGGGACCGGAGATGGTTACAACCTTACCGCCAAGCTCGTTAACCTTTTTAACCGTACCCCAAGCAACGTTACCGAAGCCGGAGATAGCAAAGGTTTTGCCCTTGATGCTTTCGCCAAAGGACTTAAGCATTTCAACGGTGTAGTAAACTGCGCCGAAGCCGGTTGTTTCGGGACGGATAAGAGAACCGCCGTAGGAGCGTCCCTTACCTGTGAGAACTGCGGTAAATTCGTTTGCAATTCTCTTGTACTGGCCGTAAAGATAGCCGATTTCACGAGCGCCAACGCCGATGTCGCCTGCGGGAACGTCTGTGTCGGGGCCTATGTACTTAACGAGCTCGGTCATGAAGCTCTGGCAGAAGCGCATAACTTCAGCGTCCGATTTGCCCTTAGGATCGAAGTCGGAGCCGCCCTTGCCGCCGCCCATGGGCAGCGTGGTGAGCGAGTTCTTGAACACCTGCTCGAAGCCGAGGAACTTGAGCACCGACAGGTTGACCGACGGATCGAACCGGAGGCCGCCCTTGTAGGGGCCGATCGCCGAGTTGAACTGTACGCGATAGCCGCGGTTGACCTGAACCTTACCGGCATCGTCCACCCAGGACACGCGGAAGGAGATAAAGCGCTCGGGCTCTACCATTCTTTCAAATACGCC
>JAZRGJ010000139.1:0-1888 GCA_045644125.1 Eubacteriales bacterium
CCCGAAGAGGGCGGTCAGTATTCGGATACGGGATTTATAGACGGCGCAAAGCTTTCGTCGGCTTTTGAAAAAGACGGTGTGATATATCATATTTGCGATAAAGCCCTCGCAGTCGGCGCCGCCGTTGAATGTCGGCTTGATTTTGACGAGCGCTACGAAAAAATGCAAATACACACAGGCGAGCACATTCTCTCGGGGCTTTTTCACTCGCTTTACGGCCTTGAAAACGTGGGCTTTCATTTAGGCGCTGACGAAGTTACGATGGATATAAACGCAATTCTTACGGAAGATGAGATAGTTAAAGTCGAGCTTCTTGCTAATAAAGTTATATACGAAAACGTTCCCGTTACGGCAAGCTTTCCAAGCTCTTCCGAGCTTTCGGCTCTTGAATATCGCTCGAAGCTTGATTTGACGGAAAACGTAAGAATAGTGACGATAGGGGATTACGACGCTTGCGCTTGCTGCGCGCCGCACGTCAAAAGAAGCGGAGAGGTCGGAATCATAAGAATCCTTGACTACACGAAGCATAGAGGCGGAACTCGAATAAGCATGACTGCGGGAATACGCGCCGTGCGTGACGCGCGCTCTCGCTATGAAATAATACGCAGAGTTTCAGGGCTTCTTTCCGTACCTAAAACGGAAATAGACAAGGGTTGCGAAAGGCTTCTTTCTGAGCTCGAGGCGGCAAGGCTTCAACTGAAAGAAGAAAGATGCGCGCGCTATTTATCCGAGGCGGAAAAAATACCCGCAAGTGATAAAAACCTCGTTTTGCATTACGAAAATGCGGGCTTTGACGAGCTTAAAACGCTTGCCAACGCATTGATTTCACGTGTTGGCGGCATACTCGTTCTTCTTTCGGGTAAGGACGGAGATTTTAAGCATCTCACCGTTTCAAAAACCGTGAATTTAAGCGAGATTAGTGACGATATGAACAAAAAGCTTCTTGGCAGAGGCGGCGGCAAACCCGAAGCGATGCAGGGAAGCTTTGGCGCAAGCCTTGAAGAAATAAAGCGATATTTCAACGCATAAATCAAAAAAAGAAAACCCTTTCGCAATGAAAGGGTTTTAGGCTTATTATTTATCAACGTCAAAATTAAGAACAAGACTTGCTTTTGTCGGCTTAAGCTGTGTGAGCTTAACTCCCGCCGCCTCAAGCATTCTGCGTGAAGCCTTGGTCGAGGGGGTGTCGTGATATTTATCGGAAAGATAGATAACCTCGGCAACTCCGGCTTGGATTATAGCCTTTGCGCACTCGTTGCAAGGGAAAAGTCCAACGTAAATTTTAGAATCCTGAAGAAGCTTTCCGCGGGCGTTGAGAATTGCGTTAAGCTCTGCGTGAACTACGAACTGGTACTTCGTTTCTCCGCATTTTTCATCTCTGTTCCAAGGAAATTCGTCGTCCGAGCAGCCTTGCGGAAAACCGTTGTATCCCGTTGAAATTATTCTGTTCTGATTATCGATAAGGCAAGCTCCTACCTGAGTGTTGGGGTCTTTTGAGCGCTCTGCCGCAAGCAGCGCGACTCCCATAAAATATTCGTCCCAAGATATGTATCCTTGTCTTTTATCGGACATTTTTACCTCTATTCTGCCAAAAGGCTCGTGTTTTTAGATAGTATAGCATAGAAAATCCATACTGTCAAGAAATTTTTCGGAAAGGTGTGTCAGCGTGAAAAACGAATACTCGTCTTGCAAGCTTTGCGCTCGCCTTTGCGGCGTTGACCGAGAGAGCGGTGAGCTTGGATTTTGCAAATCTAGCGATAAAGTTAAAATTGCCAGAGCGGCGCTTCATTTTTGGGAAGAGCCGCCAATTTCGGGTGAGCGCGGTTCGGGAACTATATTTTTTTCAGGGTGCTCGCTCGCGTGCGTTTTTTGCCAGAACAGAGAAATA
>JAZRGJ010000140.1:0-14515 GCA_045644125.1 Eubacteriales bacterium
TTACCTGAGAAACTCCGCAGAGGGACTCGTAAACTACCTGAACGAGCTTTTCGGCCAGGACAGAATGACTCTTTGCAAAGAACACATAAGAAGACTTGAAAGAAACGCGTAAAGATAAAGCAAAGGTATAACCTTATGAATGAATTAGACGTTTATTACCGAGCCCTGTTAGGATACCGCAAATTAACCGCCGAAGATCCTAAATGCAGCTCTCTGCGCTCTGCGATAGCATCAGCTTCGACCGAGGGCGATAAAATAACTGTAAAAACCGCTACCTGCACCATCGACGAGGAATGGGTTGACGCAATCGAAAAAGGACTCGTTCACATTGAGAAGGCTATCAAAGAGGAAAGACAGTTCATACGCTCAAACGGAGAAGTTCTTCCTATCGAAAAGATAAAGCACGTATCGAAGGAGAGTATTGAGCATCTCGCAAAGCACAGCGATTACATAACGAGATATGAAGAGGGAGAGGACATCGTTCCCGATAAGCTCTATATGGTGGCAAGACTCAACGACTACGCCGTATACGAAAACCGCTTTCTCTATATGCTTCTCAACTATCTTTGCGACTTCGTTACGATAAGATACAACGCAATACTCGAATTAACGAATAAATACGACGCAACGATAGACTTTGATAAAAACATAAGCACGGGCAAGGAAAAGCTCAGCTACAAGCTTTCAATGCACGACGTGCGCAGGGACGATCCTTACTTAAGAGAGCATAATCCCGCAAAGGATATTATAGACAGAATAGACCTTATTCTTAAAACGATCATAGCCTTTCTCGGCACGCCCCTTATGGAAGAGGCCGGCAAAGCGCCCATGCTTAAGCCGCCGATAACCAAGACGAACGTTCTTAAAATGAACAACAACTTCAAGGGGGCAATGGCGCTTTACAGCTTTATCGTTGCCTACGACAAGCCCGGCTACACGACCGAAATACACGAGGAGGTTATAGCGCCTTTCCGTGACGAGCTTGCCGACGAGCTTGCCGAGGCGGGCGGTATTATCTCTTTCCTTACTTACGAGTGGGGACTCGGAATCAAGCCCGAATTAAGAGCCAGATTCCAAAGAGAAGAGGAGCGCCGCGCAGCAGAAAAAATCCAGCAAAGAGCCGAGCGCATTGAAGCGATGAAGCGCAAGCTTAAAAACGGCGGCGTCAGCATCGAAGAATACGTTATCACCTTGGAAACGCAATTAAAGGCTCTTGAGGGCGAATCGAAAAGAGCGGAAATGCTCGCCGACGAGGTTGAAAGACTTCGTGACGTTGAAAAGCGTCAGGCGGCGGAAATTGAAGCGCTCGGACTTGAAATTGCAAGACTCAATCAGTTTATAATCGACGAAAAACAGCGCCATTTCGAAGAGATGGAGGCGCTTAAGAGAGCGCACGAGGAAGCTATACACGAGCTTATCGTTAAGCACGAGGCGGAAATTGCCGAGCTTCATGAAAGCTATGCCAAGAAGATAGCGGAAATTGAAGAAAGACACGAAAACGAGATGAATCTTCTCAAAGAAAAGCACGCGGCAGAAATCGAAGCGTTGAACGAGGCGGCTCGCAAAAAGGCAGAAGAGCATACACGCAAAATCGAAGAGCTGCAAAAGAAGGCAAGAGAAGAACTTAACGCCGCAATCTCACGCCATAACGAAGCTATGGAAAAGGCAAACGAAAAACAAAGCGAGCTTGAAGCCGAGCTTGGCAATACCAAGTCGGAAAACGAAGTCCTCTCAGACCGCTTGAACGTAGCGGAGGCGAGAATAAAGCTTCACTTCGGCGTAGACAAAGACCTTACCGACAGGGACAGCTTCAACCAGCTTGAAAAAGAATTCAACTCGTTCAAAAAGCTCTACGACGAGCAATGGACGAAAACCAAGCGCGCGATACGCAAAAAGCACATTAACATGAAAAACATCAAGGAGCAAACGGAGAACTCTAAGGACTCCGAATAAAATATGAAGCGACAAATTAAATGGATAGTATTGCTGATTATAATACTTGCCGTCGCAGTTTTGCTTACCATGACGGTGAACGACAATCTTAACAGTGAAGATTTGGCTTTATTCGGCAATGCTTTGAACGCTGAAATGAAAACGATGCTGACGGTTCTTATTATCGGAGTGCCGGTTTTGCTTTTATTGCTTCTTTTGGTTTTGATTTTCTCAAAGCCGGAGGAAAACGTCGTGACCGCAAAGCTTAACGGTGAAATTGCGGCAGGCGGCAATGCGGGCGGCGAAGAAAAGGACGAAAAAATGCCGGGCGAGCGTTTCTGCATGCTCAGCGAAATAGAGCGCAAAAAGCAGTCGTATATGCGCCCCGGCTACGACAAGAATCTCACTCTTGACGGCCTTTGCAACGACCTTAGAAACTATGCGGCGTCAAAGCTTAAGCTCTACTACGATATATCGGATATAAGAAGATTTATCGCCGGAATGGCAGTTTCAAAGATTCTTATTCTTCAGGGTATGTCCGGTACGGGTAAAACTTCGCTTGCTCACGCTTTCGGCTCGTTCGTTGACAACGCTTCCACCATTATTCCCGTTCAGCCCATGTGGAAAGAAAGAACCGACCTTGTCGGATATTATAACGAGTTTACGAAAAAATTCAATGAAACTCTGCTTCTTGAAAAAATGTACGAGGCTAATTACAGCGAGGATATGTACGTTACCGTTCTTGACGAAATGAATATCGCAAGAGTTGAATATTACTTTGCGGAATTCCTCTCGCTTCTTGAGCTTCCCAATCCCGACGAAAGATACCTTGACGTAGTTGCGGATAAGTGGCCCAACGACCCGAAGCAGCTTAAGGACGGAAGAATCAAGCTTCCCGACAATATGTGGTTTATCGGAACGGCAAACAACGACGACTCGACCTTTGCTATTTCAGATAAGGTTTACGACAGAGCAATGATTCTTAACCTTGATACGAAGAGCGAGAGATTTATCGCTCCCAAAACCGACAAGGTTCATATTTCAAAGGCGCAGTTTGCCGCCCTCGTCCGCGAGGCTTGCGAGGAATACGACATAAGCGCAAGAAACAGAAAAAGACTTGAAGAGCTTGACAAGTATCTTATAGAGCACTTCCACATTACTTTCGGTAACAGAATTATGAAGCAGATAGGTATTTACATTCCCGTTTATATCAGCTGCGGCGGCGACGAGCTTGACGCTCTTGACGATATTCTTTCAAAGAAAGTTATAAGAAAGCTTGAAGCGCAAAACCCCATTTACCTGAGAAACTCCGCAGAGGGACTCGTAAACTACCTGAACGAGCTTTTCGGCCAGGACAGAATGACTCTTTGCAAAGAACATATAAGAAGACTTGAAAGAAACGCGTAATTTTAGGAAGAGAAGTTTGATATGAAAAGAAAAGCGTTTATAACTATAATATGCTCGGTTATTGCGGTTGCGGTCGTTATGATAGCGACGCTCCTTATATTCCTTATGACCGGCGTCGTTACGCTTGATAAGGACGAAGTCAGAATTTCGACCTCGAGCGCAACAGCGGAATATACGGGAAAGCCGTTAACCAACGACGAGTGGAACCTTATCAGCGGTTCTCTTAAAAAGGGACATAAGCTGGAGGTTACCGTTACCGGCTCGCAGACTGCCGTTGGAATGAGCGAAAACTATGCGCAGGCAAAAATCGTTGACGAGGACGGAAAAGACGTAAGCGATAACTACAATATAACGTTTGAGCTTGGACTCCTTAAGGTTACGGCAAGACCTATAACCATTACGGCAGGCTCAGACAGAAAGGCTTACGACGGAACGCCCCTGACCTGTCCCAAATGGGAAAGCTCACCCAACACGGCGCTTATAACGGGCCACAAGATCGAAGCCGTGATTGAGGGAAGCCAAACGGAGATAGGAACGTCACCTAACCGTGTTACGAGCGTGACTATAACGAGCGCAAACGGAACGGACGTTACTATGTATTACCAGATAACGACGAAAGACGGCTTGCTTGAAGTAGTAGAGCCCGATCCCGTCGGAGGCGGCGGAGGCGGCGGAGGAGGAATCATCGGCGGCGGTAGCGGCGGTGAACGCCCTGATATGACCGGCGACCCCGAAGCTCTCTTTATCATAAACAGCGACACGGCAGGCCCTATATATCTTAAGATGGCAAGCTACGGAAATTACACGGGCAGCCTCAACTGGAGCAATGCCATAGACTACGACACCTTGATTCTCGGAGGACGCGCTTCTGCGTTTTATCTTCCCTCGGAGGCTGTGAAGTATACGGGCGCAAGACCTGCCAACGTAACGATACTTTCGCTTTGCGGAATTTACGTTCTTCCTTATTATAATTACATGGGCGACGAGAGCCTTCAGCAGAGCGACTGCGTTATAAGCGGAATTACCGTCAACGAAGCGGGCGAGCCCGAGCCTTACTCGGTTTACTATTTCACGAGCCTTGAGGGCGCAACGCTCCCCGATATGTATAAAAGCTTTGAAGAAGCTTATTCGCGCTTCGTTCATACGCAGTATCTTCAGATAGACGACGATACCCTCGCATATATGAACACCGTAATAGCCGATGCGGGATTTGACAGACAAAACGTTGACGTTGCGGCTGTTGCAAATTATATCAGAAACGCAGTTTATTACGATGATTATTACGATAGCGCGCTCGACTCCGAAAGAAACGTCGTCGTTTCATTCTTAAGAGATTATAAGGCCGGCAACTACAGGCACTTTGCCTCGGCCGCAACCATGCTCTTCCGCGCGCTCGGCATACCCGCAAGATACACCGAGGGCTTCGCAGGAGTTATAGGAGAAGCCAACACGCCTACCAGCATCTACGGAAACCGCGCTCACGCATGGGTTGAAATTTACGTTGACGGCTTCGGTTGGGTTTGCGTTGAGGCAACGGGCGATCTTAAAAATATACAAGATAAGCCCCTTGATCCCAAAGATCCCTCGACCTTTGATCCGCCCGTAACACCCGGCCCCGACAAAGATCCTAGCGGCCCGATTCTCGGCAAGCTTCCGGGAGTTGGAAATAACAGCAATGGCGGCGGTGGCGGCAATGGTGGCAATGGCGGCGGCAGCAGCGGAAACCTCGGCGGCGGCGCTCCCGAAGGCGATCCCGTTCCGCTTTTCAGCATAGTTACCGACACCTCGGGAAACGTTTACCTTAAGGAGCAAAGCTACGGCAAATACACCGGAACTTCATTTGAGGAAGCGGAAGAATACTCCGAGACCATCGTTGGCGAAAGAGGCGCTTATTACCTCGTTTCCTACGCTCTTAAAAACGGTATGCTTGACGTAAGTACCGTAAATATCGATCCCCTTGCGGAAATATTCGCTCTTCCTTATTACACTCAAAGCGGCGGCGGATTGCAGCCCTCCGACGTTATTATGTCGGGCGACGCCACCAATCCCTATACCGTAAAATACTACGCCTGGACGGGAACT
This sequence comes from Eubacteriales bacterium, assembly GCA_045644125.1. Taxonomy (GTDB): domain Bacteria; phylum Bacillota; class Clostridia; order Oscillospirales; family CAG-272; genus UBA1740. The sequence goes on from JAZRGJ010000140.1 coordinate 5,422, forward strand.
TCGGGCGTTGTTATCCCCGAGGAATACCGCGCCTTTGAGATTGCTTACAGAGGATTCGTTAAATCGCAGTATCTTGCGATAGACAATGATACCGACTTATTTATGAAGGATCTTACCGCAAGCCTCGGCTTTGACGCAAGCGATGCCGACATTATTTATAAAGTTGCAAACTATATTCAGAACGCGGCAAAATACAAGCTTAAATACAACCCTGCGCTCGACGACGAATCCAATATGGTCATAGCATTCTTGGCGGATTATAAAGAGGGCCTTTGCAGACACTACGCTGCTGCCGCAACTATGATGTTCCGCTCTCTCGGCATACCCGCAAGATACACGGTAGGCTACGTTGCTCAGGGCGTTAAGGCAAACGAGGAATATATCGTTGACTCTCACATGGGCCACGCCTGGGTTGAGGTTTACGTTGACGGAATCGGCTGGATAATGGTTGAGGTTACGGGAAGCGACGACGGCGACGACGACGATCAGCCCATAAAGCTTGACAACATCTCTCCCATTTACATAGCGGAAAAATACGAGGAGGGAAAAATCCTCACTCACTCAAACGTCGTAACGAAGTTTGAGCCTCTCGCTAAAAAAGGCTATTCTTACGTAGCTACGGTTGAGGGCTCGCTCTCCGCGCCCGGCGTTACCACCACCACAATAACGGAATTTCTTATATACGACAAAAATAACGAGCTCGTTTACCAAAAAACTACGGGCCTTGGATCAGAAAAATTCATTCTGACGTTTTCGAGCAACACGTTGCAAATGTATATTGACGTTTTGACATTCTCTTCCGTGAGCTGTGTCAAAGAGAAGATATACGACGGCAGCGAGCTTTCCGTCGAAGAGTCTGAATGTGTTCTTGAAAAGGGAGAGCTCGGCGCAGAATATTCATACGTTATAACTCCGATAGGAAAAATAACCAATGCCGGAAAGGCATCCGCAAGCTTCTCCGTAAAGGTATATAAAAACGGCGAGGATTGCACCTCTCACTTCTACGTTATTAAAAACTACGGCTCGCTCACCATCACTCCGAAGCCAATAGAAATATCGGCAAAGAGCGCAGAAAAGACCTTTGACGGCACGTCCCTCGTTTGCGATGAGATAGAATACGACGCATCGCTTCTCGTTTTGGGAGAATACGTCAAGGAGTTTGAGGTTGAGGGAAGCCAGAAAACCATAGGACAGTCCGCTAACGTTTTAAGAAGCGTCGTAATAGTTGATGCGGCAGGAAACGTTACCACGGGAAATTACGAAGTTAAAATCATAGACGGCACGCTTACAGTAAAGAGGCCGTAAAGTAAGGAATTATTTTATTTATGCGATACGACAGCTACGAATCCAAAATCGTCAAGATTGCGAAATTCTTCAAGCTTATCTTTAAGCACCGAGTAAAAATAATTATATCCACGGCGGTCATGCTGACTATGACCGTCGCCCTCCTTGCGACCAGAGGTATTATAGTTGGCGCAAAGGAGTGCCCGGATGAGATTTTATACGGTGATAAGCTTGACTATTCCGCAGGAGCTTTTATAAGCAAAACAAGTTATGAATACAGCTCCGACGGCGAAGAATGGACTTCGGAGCATCCGATAATGCCCGGAAGCTATTACGTAAGAGCGGCGGCTAAAGCGACCTTTGGAATACGCTACGGCGAGCCCCAGCCCTTCAAAATTTTGCCTCGCCCGATACAGCTTACGATAGCCGATACCAACGTTCAATACGGCGACCTTCCAAAACTTACGGCAGACCTCGCTTATAACGACGCCATCTCTTGCGAAGCGCTTATATACGGCGACGTTGACGAGGCGGGCAGAAGAAGCGTTATCGCAGACTTGTCCGGCATCAAAATCTTAAGTAAAAAGCAGGTAGACGTTACAAGCTGCTACGTTATAACGCCCGTTGCGGCAAGCATATCCGTTGTTCCGAGAAACGTTAATCTCGTTCTTGAGAATGCAGAAAAGGTTTACGACGCAACGCCCCTTATCCCCACGAAATACAGCTTGGGCGATGGAGCTCTTGTTAACGGCGACCGCTTTGAAATTACCTTAAGCGGCTCGCAAACCGAGGTTGGAAGCTCTCTAATCGGAGCAACTTATAAGTTTTACGACAAAAACGGCAAGGATATTTCGGCGCTTTACAACGTCAACACGAAAAGCGGCGAGCTTAAGATAACCCCAAGAGAAATAACGATTTATTCGGGAAACGACTCGAAAGTTTACGATACGCTCCCCCTCTCGTTTGAAAATCACGGCTTAAAGGGAACTCTTGCAGACGGACATACGCTCGAAGTTTCGGGCTGGACTTCAATTACAAATGCCGGCGAGCTTGAAAACTCATTTGATTTTCTTATAAAAGACGCTTTGGGCACAGATCCCGAAGAAATCCTTAAAAACTACGCTGTGAAGCTTGAATTCGGAACTCTTAAGGTTGAAAAGCGCCCCGTTATCATCACTACGGGCTCGCACGAATTCAGATACGACGGCAGCGCGCGCTCTTACGGACAGAGCGACATTTTGAGCTTTGAGCTTGAGGGCAATGAAAACTCCGGCCTTTGCCAAGGCCACGAAATCGTCGTTACGGCTAACGCAGTATTTAAAAACGTTTCCGACAGCGGAAAGAACAGTATTCAATTTGAAATATACGAGGGCAAAACGCCCATCGATAAAAACAACTACGAAATAGATTTAAGGCTTGGCGACGTAAAAATCGAAGCGCGCCCTCTCGTTATTAAAACGGGCGGCGGAGAGTTCACATACGACGACAGCTATCACACTTTCACGAACGAAATTTTCGCGCTTGCCGTTTCGGGAGATGAAAACTCCGGCCTTTGCCAAGGTCAGGAAATCGTCGTTACTTCAATTTCTCAATTCAGAAACGTTAGCGACAGCGGCAAAAACGAAATCGAATTTGAAATATACGAGGGCAAAGAGCCCGTTGACAAGAACAATTATGCGATAAGCACAGATTTCGGAACGGTTACCGTCACACCGATTTATCTCGTTCTTGAAAGCCCCGACTATTACGTGGCGTACGACGGAAGAGATCACGAAGCCGTTGCAGGCGTTGCCGACGTATTTATCAAAGAGGGCTCGCTCGTTCCCGGCCACTACTTTGAAATCATCGAGAAAACGACGGTAAACGACGTCGTTACGGATCTTGACAACTACTTCAAAGTAGAAATAATAGGCAACGACTTGAAGCCCGCAACCCCAAACTACGTTATCGAATACGACTACGGAAAAATCACCGTAACGCCCCCCTCGCTCACCGTTAATATGAAAACGGACAGCCGAGTTTACGACGGCACGTCTATATCGATAGGCTACGACAGCACGGAGGGACTCGTCTTAGGACACGAGCTCGTAGTAATCGCCATGACGGCCGAAAAGAATGTGGGCGAATACATTAACACGATTACCTCTTACGATATAATAAACGAGGCGGGAATTTCCGTTAAGCATAATTACATCTCCGTTACCGTCAACGACGGAACGCTTACCATAACTCAGCGCAAAATCAAGCTCGTTACCGGCTCGGATTCAAAAATCTACGATAACACGCCCCTTTACGCTACGTGGTGGGACTGCGCCGCAGGATACCCCGACAGCTCGTACTACGGGCTTGTGGCAGGACACAAAACGTATACGGTAGGCAGCTTCACCGAACTTACGAATGCGGGAACTGTTACGAACGGATTTTCGGGCGACGTTTATATACTCGATGAAAACGACCAAGACGTAAGCTTCAACTACATAATCGAAAGAGGCTACGGAATTCTCACCGTTTATAAAAGAGACGTCGTTGTCGTTACGAAATCCGACTCATTCGTCTACGACGGCAAAGACCACGTATACGGAAACGATCCCAGCCACGTATGGGTTAAGGAGGGCGATCCTTTAGGACTTTGCCAAGGCCACTATCTCGTTATCACGAACAGAACGAGCTTCAGAAACGTTGCTTACTTCGATTATGAAAAGGCAAATACCCTTGAATGTATCGTCGTTAACAGCGATATTAACGCAAACTATAACCTTATCCCCGAATACGGAAATATTACCGTAACGCCTCGACCTCTTAAGGTTACAACTCTCGGCGACGTCTTCACCTACGACGGATATTCGCACGAGTACGGCCAAGGCTTCATTTTCCTTGAGCCCTACAACGCCGCAGCGGAAAGAGGACTTTGCGAAACCCATAGCTTCGCCATTACCGCAAACTCCGTTTTCAAGGAAGTTAAGGACACCGGCAGAAACAATATCGGCTTCGAAATCCGTGAGGGTAACACGCCTATAGATAAGCATAACTACGCTATCGAAGAGGACTTCGGCACGGTTACCGTAAATAAACGTCCCATAATAATCACGACGGGCGGCGATACTTTCGTTTACGACGGCAAAACGCACGAATACGGCGCATCTTACATCACAGCCGAATCCTACAGCCCCCTCGGACGCGGCCTTTGCCAAACTCACTCGCTTTACGTTACGGGAACGTCAAAATTCAAAGAAGTTAAGAACAGCGGCAGAAACGATATTCCTTTCGAAATCCGAGAGGGTACTACCGTTATCGATAAAGATAACTACGCTATAACGGAAAACTTCGGCACGGTTACCGTCACTAAACGTCCGATAATCATTACGACGGTTGGCGAAACCTTTACCTACGACGGATACTTGCACGAATACGGCGTTCCTCACATTTCGGCGGAGGCATACAACCCGACAGGACGCGGCCTTTGCGAAACTCACTCGCTTCACGTTCTGGATACCTCAAAATTCAAAGAGGTTAAAGATACCGGCAAAAACGACATTCCTTTCCAGATCAAAGATGGCTCTACCGTTATTGATAAAGACAACTACGCTATAACGGAAAACTTCGGTATGATAAGAATTAACCGCAGAAATATCACAATTTCCACCTCAAGCGATAGCTTCGTCTACGACGGCAAGACTCACACGTACGGATACGGCCATATCAACGCAGAGCCTCACAACGCAGTACGTGAGCGCGGCCTTTGCGCTATGCACTCGATTTACGTTGTGGCTGATAAGCTCTTCAAAAACGTTGCCGACTCCGGACCTAACAACATTGAATATCAAATCCGAGAGGGTACTACAGTTATCGATAAGGATAACTACACTATAACGGAAGACTTCGGCACGGTTACCGTAACGCTCCGCCCCATAACCGTCACGAGCGAAAGCTACTACGGCCCTTACACGGGCGAAGAGCTTAATCTCAATACGATCACGGTAAGCACGACCGAGGGACTCGGACTTTGCCAAGGACACAGCATCAAAGCCGAAGATAAAATCTACAAGGATATTGTCAACGACGTGGAAAACGACGTTGTATTCGATATACTCGACGAAGAAGAGCTCACGGCAAAGGAGAACTACGAAATCACCTACGTCAAGGGGCGTGTAACGATTTATGCGAGAAAAATACTCGTTACCACCGCTTCTGAATCGTGGAAATACGACGGCAAGGAACATTCTGCGCCCACGTTCAAGTTCTCGCCCGAAAGCGAGCTTATTCTCCCCGACCACAGACTCATCGTCGTTTCGGGAACGGTTATAACGAACGTCGGATCAGTTGAAAACACCCTTGTATTCAAGGTCGTTGACGCAAAGAGCTTTGACGACGTTTCACGCTACTACGAAATAAATCAAATAAAGGGCACGCTCCTCGTATACGATGACGGCCCCGTTATCGACACGCCAAACTTCCCGGAAAATCCCGACATCGGCTTGCCCGAGGGCGCTGAAGATGAAGAGCCCGTCGTTCTCTTCGTTATCAAGAGCGAATCGACAGGACTCGTATATCTCAAAGAGGGAAGCTACGGCAACTATACGGGCAGCGGATGGCTTGAGGCCAACGAATATTCAAAGCTGCTTCTCGACTACGCATCGGCTTACTACCTTAACGCAATGGCGGCGTCTAACGCAAACCTTTCCTCTTCGTCGATTCTTATAGACTCGAAGCAGGGAATTTACGTCATTCCGTACTACGCTATAGCCAGCGGCCACGTTCAAGTGAGCGACACCGTCGTCACGGGTGACGCAAGCTCCCCCTACACCGTCTACTATTATCCTGAAATTGACGGCGCATACTTAAACGACTCGCTTCTCTCCTACGAAGCGGAATACAGAAAATTCGTTTACGACAATTATCTCTCGATAGACGACGAAACCCGTACGTGTATGAATAAAATCATACAACAGGAGCGTCTTTCCGCCAACGATATAGAGGCGGTTGCGAATTATATTATGAACGCCGCAACGTACGACCTTAAGTACGACAGAGCGCTTGACTCCGAAAGCAACGTCGTAAAAGCATTCCTTGAAAAATACAAGAGCGGTATCTGCCAGCACTACGCATCGGCGGCAACCATGCTCTTCCGAGCTCCCGGAGTGCCCGCGCGTTACACGGTAGGCTACGTCGGCAACGCAAAGGCGGGAATCGAAACCGAGATAACGTCCTCTCAGGCTCACGCATGGGTTGAAATTTACCTTGACGGAATAGGCTGGGTACAGGTCGAAGTAACCGGAGCGGGAGCAGGCGGCTCGTTCGATGGCGACGGAGATCCGGGCGCTGAGGATGAAGAAGAGCCTTACCTTGCTTACAGCACGATAACAGTTCGCCCCGCAAGCCAGGCTAAAGAATACGACTCTTATCCTCTTTATCCCAAAAACGAAGTTGACAAGAGCGACGAAATTTTAAGACAGCTTCTTGCATACGGCTACAGCTACGAGATAAAGACCTACGGCTCGCAAACGGAAATCGGAGTCGGAACGAGCTACGTTGACAGCTTTACAATCTACAACCACAAGGGCGAAGATATAACGTCGTTCTACACGGTGGTATACGAAACGGGAACCTTGCACGTTTCCTACTCGATAATCGAAATATACCTTTACGAAAAGATTTACGAATACAGCAGCGACAGCTATCATTTCTTAAAGGACGAATACTTCGTTACCAAAATCAGCGACGAGCTTGTTTTTGAGATGGAAGCTATCAACATTTCACTCACCAACGCAGGTTGGATAAGCTCCGAGGATATAAACAGGGATCCTACTCAATACCTTTCATACAAAGTTCTGACGAAGAGCGGAGCTGACGTAACGGATAAGTGCTACGTTAAGGTTGTAAGCTACCCAAGCGGCGGCCAGTACGACGTTATGATGATAAACAAGCGACAGATCACCGTAACAACGGGCTCTGCGACAAGAGAATACGACAGCACGACTCCTTTGACTAACCCGAGCTATTATATGTCGCACGGTAAGCTCGGTACCGGTCACACGCTCTACGTTGAGGTAACAGGCTCTCAGTTAGAGCCCGGAACGTCCAAAAACGCAGTCAACAGCTCCGCAACCAGAATTACGGACGAATACGGAAACGACTGCACCCCAAACTACAAGATAACCTGGGAGCTCGGCAAACTGGTTGTCACGGAATAACAATTAAAATCGGGCGCTCCCCGGCGCCCGACGAAACCTTGCATTTTTCAGGAGGGATAACAAATGTCCGAATACACGCGCGGTTGCTATTGCCCGATTTGCGGCAGAGAAATCGATACGGATGAAAAAATCTGCCACGCCTGCGGCGCAAGCCTTAACGGCGGCGATTTTTCCGCGTCCAATACGGAGAAAAAAAGCGGCAATTGGTATCAAGCCGCGCACAAACCGTCGGTTTTCAGCATAATAACGGCCGCGATTTCTCTTTTACTGATAATATTCGCCTTTTGTCCTTTTATAAGCGTTAAAACGAATTACGGAGAAAAAAGCTCATTCGCCACCTCATTCAGCCCCGTGGAAATGATAAAATATACCGCAAAATCGTTCACGCCCTACGGCTCTGACAAAGCTTTGGCTAAATCCAAAGAATATAAGGATTTTGAAAAGGCATATCAAAAGGCGTCAAGTATTTCATTTACGAAAAAGCTTTCAAATTCCGACAAAGAGAAGCTTGAAGATTTTATAAAGAGCGCAATTATGCTCGACCTTGTCGGCCCGGAAAACAATATTAAGGTTAATCTCGTGGCGGCAGCCGCGGCTTCCTTAACTTATATTGCTTTAGCCTTAATGGCATTCGTCGCATCGATTATTGCGATTATAAAAAGCCTTCTCTTCGATTCCGACGTTGAGCGCTACACTCGCTACGCATCACGCAAGCTCGGCTCGCTCGCTCTTTCAATGCCGATATTCATTTTGATACTTGCGCAAGCGTCAAAATTTTCACACGGCTCCTACTCTCTCGGCTTCGGCACTGCCGGTGTCGGCGTTGCGTGGGGACTTATTGCAGCCCTTGTTCCCATCCTGATAATCTCTTTATATGCGGCGGCAAAATGCTATTCGAAAATGCAATGCCTCAACGAAACGCACGCAAAGAGCAACGCAAAAACCCGCCTCGTTATAATGGCGCTTCTCATAGCATCCGTCGTAGCGGTATTCTTACCGACAATATCCGTTTCATGCGCATCTCCCAAAACGAAAAGAAAAACCGTTAAAGAAACGGAATACGTTTCAATATCGGATATTTACGAAATTTCAAGCGTCGATTCCGATTACTATTCGGAGATTATCAACTCGGACGAGAGCTTAATATACGCAGCGGAGCAAGTGTCAAAGGGCAAGGGCGAGGCAGGCGCCGGCGCTCTCCTTCTTCACTCCGTAATCTTTTCGGAGGGCAATCTTTCGGCGCTTTACGTTTTCATAACGATATTCGCCGTAAACTTCATGCTCTTAGCGCTGACGCTTTTAAGAAGATACGTCACGGCGTTTCTTAACGGGGGCGCGGTAATAAATCCCGAAAGGCATCTTAAATTTACGATTTTATTTGCGGTCTTCTTCCTCGCCTCAAGCCTTGGGCTCAGTATGTTTGCAAACACGTGGATAAGCGTTGACGCCTCGTATTACCTCCTTTTCAATTTAGGTATAGGGCCGATACTTGCCCTCGTATTCTCATTCTGCGCTCATATAACGCTTCGTTTGCGTCAGGAAAAAGACGTCACGGCGGAGAAATTCGACAACCCCGACGTTTCCTCAGCGCCCTACGTTATCAACTGATCAAAAGAATA
>JAZRGJ010000141.1:0-4300 GCA_045644125.1 Eubacteriales bacterium
AGTATAAATCGGAAGAACCATATAAGGCAAAAAGTCGTAAACCATGCCGAAAATAACGGCGCCCTTCGTTCCGATGATATGGAAGCTCGTGTTGAGAAGCGAGTTGAGGAATCCGCCATCGTCAAGTATTGCCATTATAGAATAAGTTCTTATAAGTAAGTTTGTCCACATCGGGAGCATAAGAAGCATTATGAAAATTTTCTGATTTTTCGGTTTTGCCTTTGCGATAACGTAGGCGAGCGGATAGCCTATAACGAGGCATATTGCCGTAGCGATTATCGCAAGCTCAAGTGAGAGCCAGAAAATAGGCGCGTAATCCGAGAGAGAAAGAATATTTTTAAAAGAAAATTTTCCGTTAGCATCGGTAAATGCATAGAAGAGCACTATGATAAGCGGAAAAACTATGAATAGAACGGACCACACAATATGCGGTGCGGCCGCTATTGAATTCATAAACGATTTTTTCTTCATTTCCTTTTAGCTTAAGAGCAAAAAACTCTTTTATCCTTACAAAAATTTAAAATTCCTCTGCGGCATCCGCGTCGGAGAGCTGGTCGATTTCATCGGAGAATGACGAGTAGTCGCCGAATTTGCCCGAATATTTTGATTTTTTCATTATATGAATAGCGTCGGGCTCAATGTAAACGCCGATTTCAGCGTCGGGGGCAACGTAGTCGGTCGACTGAATCATCCACTTGAAGCCTTTAATATCAACGATTATCTCGTAATGAACGCCCTTGAAAGTAACGCTCGAAACCTTTCCTTGAAGCATTCCTTTTTCAAGGGGAACAACGTCAATATCCTCGGGGCGTATAACTACGTCGCAGGGCTCGTCCTTTTCAAAGCCTTTGTCTACGCATTTGAAAATATGAGATGCGAATTTTACTCGGTAGTCGTCAAGCATAACGCCGTCAACGATGTTACTCTCGCCGATAAAGTCGGCAACGAAAGCGTTTTCGGGTTCGTTATATATATCCGTCGGCGTGCCTATCTGCTGAATTTCTCCGTCAGCCATAACTACGACAGTATCTGACATGGAAAGAGCTTCCTCTTGGTCGTGAGTTACGTAAACGAAAGTAATGCCGATAGCCTTTTGTATTGTTTTAAGCTCGTTCTGCATGTCCTTGCGAAGCTTAAGGTCGAGCGCACCGAGCGGCTCGTCAAGAAGCAAAACCTTGGGGTGCGAAACGAGAGCGCGCGCTATGGCAACTCTCTGTTGCTGACCGCCGGAAAGGGTGCTGACGCTTTTGTTTTCAAAGCCGGAAAGAGCAACCATTTTGAGCATTTCGGTAACTCGCTCTTCGATTTCCTCTTCTTTCGTTTTCTTAAGCCTTAAGGGAAAGGCAATGTTTTCGTAAACGTTAAGATGAGGGAAGAGAGCGTATTTCTGGAATACGGTATTAACCTTTCTTTTGTATGCGGGAAGCTCGCTTATCTCAGAGCCGTCAAAATAAAGCTCTCCCTCGTCAGCGGTTTCGAAACCGCCGATAATACGAAGCGTCGTAGTCTTACCGCAGCCCGACGGTCCGAGAAGCGTTATAAATTCGCCGTCGCGAATGTAAAGGTTGATAGAGTCAAGAACCTTTTCGCCGTCGTATGATTTTGAAACACCTTTTAATTCAATGAGCTTTGCCATCTTCTTAAAATAACGTCCTTTCGTGTCAAAAGAAATCGTAAATTTAAATAAAATATCATAAAAAATAATATGTGAATGTAATTATAGCAAAAAGATTTCAGTTTTGCAATACTTTTTCGAATATTTTTCTAAAAAAATCCGTGTTTAGCCGTGATTAAACGAATTTATCCCGAATTTTCTCTGCCAAAAAAACGAAAAAGCTCTTAAATTCTCTTAAAAGCTCTCGAAATCTCGTTTATTCTCAAAAATCGTTCTTTTCGGCAAGTTTTTTGGCGTCAAATAACACCGACGAGAAAAAAACGGCAAAAATCCAATACCCCTCGCCTATTTTCAATAAAAGATAGAGAGAAAGAAAACAGAGCGATGAAGTGAAAGCGAAAGAAAGCGCCGAAAGCAGCTTGATTTTCGGAAAGGCGTTCTCTGCGCGCAAAAGAATCAAAACCTCGATTATTCTGTATCCGTCGTAATCTCTTATCGGCAAAAGATTGCAAAGGGCAGTCAGAAGATTCAGAAAAGCAAAATCGAAAAACAAAGCGCCGCCTGTGGCTTTGTAAATCAAAAATCCGAGAATGAAAAAGCAAAAATTTGACACGGGGCCGCCGATAAGCAAAATTAATTCATCATTATACGATAAAAAATTAGCGGGATTTATTCTGAATCCCGTCGGATGCGGGCTTGGAATCAAGCGAACGAAGCCGCGTGACGCGCCAAAGGCTGCGTGCCCAAGCTCGTGCAATACGGCGGCTATGAGAGTCAGGGTGGCAAACCTCGGCGTGTCAAAAGCGAAAACAAGAATAAGCCAGAAAATAAGAGGTAAAATCTTTTCGAGCGCCTTTAATACTTTCATTCACCGTCCCCCGTAAATTCAGCGTAAATTTATCACTTACTCTTTTATATTTAATAACTTGACAAAATATTAGCGCTATGATATAATTTTTGAGTATAGAATTTAAAGAGGAGCAAAAGATGGCGGCAAAGGAAACTAAAGCTTCATATGGCGACCAGAGCATAAAAAGCCTTAAAGGCGCGGAAAGAGTAAGAAAAAGACCTGCGGTTATTTTCGGATCTGACGATATAATCGGTTGTCAGCATTCCTTCGTTGAAATTCTCGCAAACGCAGTTGACGAAGCGCGCGAGGGCTACGGAGATAAGATTATAGTAAAAAAATATCTCGACCTTTCAATTGAGGTTGAGGACTTCGGCCGCGGAGTTCCTCTCGGATATAACGAAAAAGAAAAACGTTGGAACTGGGAGCTCGTTTTCTGCGAGCTTTACGCCGGCGGTAAGTACGATAATAACGACGGCGAGGGAGCTTACGAGTTTTCTCTCGGCTTGAACGGACTTGGCGCTACGGCAACTCAGTATTCCTCGGAATATATGAGCGTTAAATCTTATAACGGAAAAACGGTTTCCGAAATGAACTTCAAAACGGGCGAGCCTGTCGGCGAGCTTTCCGTTAAGGATATTGAAGTTAAGCCGGGCGCAAAAAGAATCGGAACTATCATAAGATGGCGCCCCGACCTCAAGGTATTTAAGGAAATTGATATTCCCGTTGAATTTTTGACCGCAACCTTGCGCCGTCAGGCTTTCGTTAATGCGGGCATTAAGTTCATTTTCGAAAACGAAACGTCTTACGGAAAGTTTGAAAAGAGCGAGTTCTACTACGAAAACGGCGTTGCAGACTATATTGCGGAAATTACCGACGGTATAACCATGACGAGCCCTATTCTCTGGAAGCTTGAAACGAAGGGCCGTGACAGAGAGGACTTGCCCGACTATAAATTCAAGGCGGAAATCACGTTTTGCTTTGCAAAAACGGGAATGACGGAGTATTACCATAACTCCTCTTTCCTTGAATACGGCGGCGCGCCCGATAAAGCGGTTAAAAACGCTTTCACCTACGCAATTGATAAATATATGAGGGCAAACGGCAAATACGGAAAGAAAAACGACTCCAAAATCTCCTTTGCCGATATTGGTGACAACCTTGCCATAATCGTTAACTCCGCATCTACGCAAACGTCTTACGAAAACCAGACGAAAAAAGCCATCACGAATGCGTTTATCGCAAAGGCTTTGACGGAGTTTATAAAAACGAATCTTGAAATCTATCTCACAGAAAATGCGAGCGCCGCAAACACGATAGTAAATCAGGTGCTCATCAATAAGAACGCCCGTGAGAGCGCAGACAGAACGAAGCTTGATATTAAGAAAAAGCTTTCCGGCACGATGGACGTTTCAAACAGAGTTGAAAAGTTCGTTCCTTGTCACTCAAAAGATCCCGAGCTTCGTGAGGTTTATATAGTTGAGGGTGACTCGGCTATGTCAAGCTGTAAGCAGGGAAGAAATGCGGAATTCCAGGCGATAATCCCCGTAAGAGGTAAAACTCTTAACTGTATGAAGAGCTCCTACGATAAGATTTTCGCAAGCGATATTATAGTTGACCTTCTTAAAGTTATCGGTTGCGGCGTCGAGGTAAAATCGAAGAAGAGCGACCTTGCAACCTTTGATTATAAGGCTCTCAAATGGAGCAAAATTATAATGTGTACGGATGCCGACGAAGAGGGCTTCCAGATAAGATCTCTGCTTTTAACAATGTTCTATAGGCTCTTGCCCACGCTTATCGAAAACGGAAAGATTTTCATTGCGGAATCGCCTCTTTTT
>JAZRGJ010000142.1:0-4050 GCA_045644125.1 Eubacteriales bacterium
GGTTGAGAAGCAGGATAACTACAGAGTTACCGGAGTTTCCGTTGACGGCGTTGACCTTGAGGGCTACGAGATAGTTAAAGGAAAAACCGAATCGGTTTACAAAGATGCGGCAGAGCAGCTTCAGAATTTCTTCTACACGAAAGCGGGCTACTGGCTTCCCATCGTAACGCCCGACAAGGCGGGCGATAAGACTATATCGTTCGTTACGGTTGACAAAAACGGCGCGGGCTCAAACGGCTTCCGTGTAAGACTTGACGACTCAAACCTTATTATCGAGTGCGCTTACACTAACCTTTTCGAGAAAGCTTTCGAAGAATATTATAACAACACCTTTACAGGAAAAGTCGGCGACATTGATCTTGGCGAGTTCGTGTCGAAAGAAATCAATATAAGCCTTATTACATATGAAGAATACGGAGCAAAGGGCGACGGCAAAACCGACGACACCGAAGCTATAAGACAGGCTCACAACGAAGCTAACAGAGGCGGCCAGAAGGTTGTCGGAACGAAAGGCAAGACCTACTACATTACCTTCACCTACGGCAACCCCATTCAGATTATGACCGACGTTGACTGGCGCGGCGCAAAATTCATTTTCGACTCATCCGCAATCACGTACGATAACGACGGAAATATTTTCGAAATATCTCAAGCTATCACCAACAGTAACGAATTGATTTCCGCAAGCGACCCGAGAATCGAAGCGCTTAACAAGCCCTCAGAAAACGGCGAGCCCGTTATCAAGGGTATAAGCCACGGCGACGATCAGACGACGAAGCTCGACCTCGGACTCGGTTATCCCGCAATGCTCACGGTTATCAATAAAAACTCAAGAACCTACATCCGTTGGGGCTACGTTGACTCCAAGGGCGGCGAGCAGCAAGAGGTTATCATAGTTGACAAGGACGGAAACATAGATCCCACGACGCCTTTCCTCCTCGACTACGAAAAGGTAACCAGCATAAGAGTTCACAAAATCGAGGTTGAATCGGTTACCGTAGAAAATGCGACGATAGAGCATCCTGCAAGCCGCATTAACCTCGGCCCGGGCGGATACCACTCTTACGCGCACGGCATAGCCATTACCCGCCCCAACACCGTAATCAAAAACATCACCCACGTTATAAAGGGAGAGATATTGCCCGACGCGCCCGTTAAGGTTGACAAGGACGGACTTTCCTACGACGTTACCTCAGAGGGCTTCAGCAGCTCCGGCGGAAAAATTTACACCAACAACGGTAAAACCGAATACAAGGGCACGGACGTAACACCCTTTACGGGCCCCTCGTTCAGCGGTATCATTCAGGTTTCCAACACCCATAACGTTCGTATTGAGAACTGCGTATTCCAGGCGAGATACCACTACGAAGAGGGTACTTACGACATCAGCGCGCACCTTGCAAACCAGATAATTTTTGAAAACTGCACCCAGTCGAACTTCTTCGACACACGCCCCGAATTCACGAAATTCAACGGCGGCCAGTCCACTTTCCCGAACCTCGGACTTTGCTGGGGTATCATGGGCTCTAACTACACGAAAAACATGCACTACCTCAACTGTGAGCTCACCCGTTACGATGCGCACGCAGGCGTTTACAACGGTAGCGTTATCGGCGGTAAGCTTGGCGTTCTCCGTCTTATCGGCGGCGGCACCTTCACCTTGGTGGGCGTTGAGGTCTACCGCGCGCACCACGGCACAGAGCCTTTCCAGCTTCGTGAGGACTACGGCGCAACCTTTAACGGCACGGTTATTATCAAGGACGTTATAATAAAAGACGGTAAATACAGCTCCGACGGAACGTTCGGCGAGCTTCCCGGTCTTTTCTCCGCTCCCACAGCTCCTTGGGACAACGGCTACATAACCTACTTCCCGAACATTATTATCGATAACATCGAGATTGAAACCACCTCGACCGAGGTTGCTATACTTAAACCCTCGGGTCAAACCTACTCCACGTCGGAGCACTACCCCGCAAGATGTCCTATCAAAGAGGACGTTTCCAACCCCGACGCGCTTTTCACAACTTATTTTGAAACGGCGAACCCCAATATAGTTGAAGAAGACAAGGAAAGATTCGACTATCTTAAGGACTTCAAAAAGGTTAATAAGAGTCCCTTAAAGCTCTCAAACGGCGAATATACGGTAGTTGACAACGGAAACGGAACCTACACGGTAATCGCAGAGGGCGTTAAGAATATCAACCCCTACCAGCCGCCCGAATTCATTGAAATCAAGAACATGACCGGCAAAAAGAATTCAAACGGCGAAAACCTTAGCATAACCCTTTACAAGTGCGCATTCTTCAACAATACGGAAATCATTGACGAGGACGGCGTGCTTAAGAGAGTTAACGTCCCTAAATAAATTTTCGCATAAAATGACGGCTTCCCATTTTTGAATGACGGCAAGCCGTCATAAAACGCTTTCACTTCACAAAGCGTAATAAGACTCTCTTGGGCTACAGTAAAGGCTCACAGTTCAAAGAACGATTTGAAAGGCATACTCATGAAAAATTTTAAACGCATATTTTTTACGCTTCTCGTTCTTACCCTTGCGTTTTCGCTTTTTGCGTGCGGCAAGAAAACGCCTCTTCCCGACGGTAGCGGCACGGGAAATGCGTGTCAGCACGAGGACGGTGACGACGACTGCGTTTGCGACAAGTGCAAAAAGGCAATCGGGCACGAGGACGAAGACGAGGACGGCTATTGCGACGTTTGCGACGAGGAGCTTGACTCCGGCTCAAACGAAGACGGCATAGTTCTTATCGCAGACGAAGAAATACTTTTCCAGATAGTTCTCGGCGATGACATCGGCTCGTCAAAAATGATGGTTGACGATTTCGTTGACTTGATTGAAGAGCTCGGCTACGAAATTTCCGTAGTTGACGACGAGGACAACGAGGAATACGACGTTGAAATACTTTTCGGCACGGTTACGAGCCGCGGCGAAGATTACGAATACGACAGATACTCTCTCGGCGCAGAGGGGTTTGCTGTAACCGCTATTGACGAGTCGAAAATAGTTATCACGGGCGGCTCTGAAACCGCGCTTGGCGAGGCTTTTGAGTATTTCGTTAAAGAAATCCTCGAAATCGACGAGGATACGGAAGAGCTTTTAGACTTCGTTTTCACCAAGAATCACGACGTGGTTGAGAAGCAGGATAACTACAGAATCACGGGAATTTCCGTTGACGGCGTCGACCTTGACGGCTACGAGATAGTTAAAGAAAAAAGCGAAACGGTTTACAATGACGCCTCGGAGCAGCTTCAGAATTTCTTCTACACGAAAGCGGGCTACTGGCTCCCCATCGTAACGCCCGACAAGGCGGGCGATAAGACTATATCGTTCGTTACGGTTGGCAAAGGCGACGCGGGCTCAAACGGCTTCCGTGTAAGAGTTGACGACTCGAATCTTATTATCGAGTGCGCCCACACGAACCTTTTCGAGAAAGCTTTCGAGGAATATTACAACAACACCTTTACGGGAAAAACGGGCGAAATCGAACTTGACGCTTTCGTTTCCGACGAAATTGACATAAGCACCCTCAAATACTCCGACTTCGGCGCAGTTGGCGACGGCAAAACAGACGACACTGCGGCAATCCGCGCGGCTCACGAAGAAGCAAACAAGGGCGGCCAGACCGTTCTTGGCGAAAAGGGCAAGATCTACTACGTTAGCTTCACCTACTCTAACCCCATTAAAATCACGACCAACGTTGACTGGCGCGGCGCAAAATTCATTTTCGACTCATCCGCAATTACGTATGATAACAACGGTGACGTTTTCCAAATAACCCAGGATTACAACAAGCTTAACGTTTCTATGGGAAGCACCGATCCTAAAATTATCGAGCTTAACAAGCCCGCAGAAAACGGCGAGCCCGTTATCAAGGGTATAAGCCACGGCGACGATCAGACGACGAAGCTCGACCTTGGACTCGGTTATCCCGCAATGCTCACGGTTATCAACAACAATTCAAGAACCTACATCCGTTGGGGCTACGTTGACTCCAAGGACGGCGAGCAGAAAGAGGTTATCATAGTTGATAA
>JAZRGJ010000143.1:0-5712 GCA_045644125.1 Eubacteriales bacterium
GAAATAGGGAACTGCGCCTTTATATCCATTGGTATCGGCAGCTTCCTATAGAAGTGCATATTCATAAAATTACTCCTTTTGCGCGGGTTTGTCAAAAAGCGCTCTTCGCTTTGTGGAAGCGATCATTTTTTCCTTTATCGTCTTTTCGTTTTCCGTTAAAATAAGGTCGCGGAATTCGGTAAATTCTTTAATAAAAGCGTTCATTTCGGAAATAAGCGCGTCTTTATTCAGTAAGAAAAGCTCGCACCACATATTTTCGTTGTTTTTTGCTATTCTGGTAAGGTCACGGAATGAGTCGCCCGTGTATTTTTCAAGGCCGATTTTTTGATTGCAATTCATAAGGGAAACGGCAATACAGTGCGTAAGCTGAGACAGATGCGCTATCATCTCGTCGTGCTCCTTGCAAGAAAGCTCGCTTATTCTCGCAAATCCCAAAATATCGCCAAGCTCACGGCAGATTTCAACGGCATTTTCGCTGTTTTTCTCCGTTGGCGTTATTATATAGTTTGCTCCTCGGAAAACCTCGGGCGAGCTGTACTCAACGCCGCTTCTCTCACGTCCCGCCATGGGGTGCGCTGCGATAAATTCAACGTCGGAGCGAAGCATTGACTGAACCTTATCAACGACCTGTCCCTTTACGCCCGTAACGTCGGTGATGATTGCGCCGGGGCTGAAAAGCGACTGATTTTCTTTAATCCAATTGACGAAAACCGTCGGGTAAAGGGCGAAAATAATCAATTCCGACTCTTTTATAAGGCTCTCCTCAAGCTCCGTTGTTCCGTATGAAATTATACCTTTTTCCAAGGCGTAATCAATGTCTTTTTTGTTTTTGGTTATGCATTTAACCGAAAATCCTTTTTCGGTGAGCGCTGCGGCATAGCCACCGCCGATAACGCCAAGTCCGACTATAAGAATTTTCGTATCTTTGTTAAGCTTCATACTCCCTTACCTCAATTCCGAGCCGTCTTAAGTCGTTAAAAAAAGAGGGATAGCTTTTTTTAACCGCTTCCGCTCCGTCTATTTCACCGCCGAAAACGGTTGAAAGTATCGAAAGAGCCATAACGATTCTATGGTCGTTGTGTCCTTTTAGCATTTCTTTCGGAGCGTGAAAGCTCTTCGGATAAACAACGACGGTATCGTCGTAAACCGAAATGGAAGCGCCGAATTTTTTAAGCTCCTCCGCCATGGCGGAGGCTCTGTCGCTCTCCTTTATTTTAAGGCGGCGAGTTCCGTCAAAAACGGCTCCGCATTTTGCCGCCGAAAGCGCAAAAAGTATAGGCCCAAGGTCAGGACAGTCACCTATATGCACGCTCGGCATACCGGAAGCTATGCTCTTAAAATGCTCTTTATAAATTTTATCTCCTTGAAGGGAAGTGTCGGAAAGGCCGAGGACGGTAACCTCGCCTCCCAAAAAATTCAAAGCGGCGGGAAACGCTGCGCCCGAATAGTCACCCTCAACCGTCAAATCGCAGGGGACGTATTTTTGTCCTCCGGGTATTTTGATCGTGTAATCGTCGCGCCACTCGGTTTTTATTCCAAACTCGGCAATCGCCTTCATCGTCAGGTCAATATAAGGGCGGCTTTCAAGTGAAGAGGTGATTTTGACGGTGCTATCGCCGTCAAGTGTCGGCAGGGCGAAAAGAAGCCCCGATATAAATTGGCTGCTCACGTTTCCGGGAAGCTTGTATTCACCGGAAGTTAAAGGGCCTCGTGTAACGATAGTTTCTCCGTCAGCAATGAAATTTAATCCTTTTTCTTTTGCAAGCTCCGAATAAACGTCCATGGGGCGAGCCATAAGACTCGGCATTCCGCCGAAAACTATAGTATTTTTTGAGAGCATCGCCAAGGGTATTAAAAATCTCAGTGTGCTTCCGCTTTCTCTGCACCATAGCGTAGCGTTTGCTTTAACCGCGCTGAAATCCTTGCCGTAGATTTTAACGTCGTCGCCAAGGACCTCCGTTCTTACGCCGAGGTTGTATAGACAGTCAAGCGTTGCGAGAACGTCCTCGCATTTTGAAAGTCCTCGTATGGTTGAAACTCCGTCTGCGAGAGCCGCAGAAATCAAAAGTCTGTGCGCCATGCTCTTTGAGGGCGGCGCGTTTATTGTTCCGCTCGCCGTGCCTTTTTCTATTTTAACTCTCATTCTTTAAATCCTTTAAGAAATCTATTGCTAAAAGATACCCGTTGATACCTTTTCCCGAAATCGTCTTCAAAGCGGCCTCCCTTACGTAGCTTACACGTCTGTAGTCCTCTCTCTTTTCAACGTCGGAAATATGAACCTCAACGGTGGGGATGCGTGTCGCTTTTACGGCGTCGAGTATAGCAATGCTCGTGTGCGTGTATGCGGCGGGATTTATTACTATGCCGAAAGCTCCCTCAAAAAACGCTTCCTGTATTTTGTCAACGATTGCGCCCTCGTGGTTCGATTGAAAGAAAATCGGCTCAAAGCCGCATTTTTCCGCATGCGCCTTCGTCAATTCAACGAGTGTATCGTAAGTTTCGTCTCCGTAAAGCTCGGGCTCACGAATACCAAGCATATTTAAATTAGGGCCGTTAATTATATAGATTTTCATAGAAAAAGAATCTCCTTGATCTTTTTTGCAAGCTCGCACGGCGTCGTGTCAACCTTGATTTTAAGTTCGGCCGAAGCTTCGTATATCGGGTATCTTTCACGGTATATTTTTTCAAGCGCTGAAAAATCGCTTGAAAGCGGTCTGTCTTTCGTTGGGGTAAGGCTTTCGAGCGCTCTGTCGAGAAATACGGTTATTCCGTTCTTTTTAAGAAGCTTAACGTTTTCTTCACGCAGAACGGCGCCGCCGCCCGTTGCGATTATAACGCCCGTTTTTGATGAAAGCTCCTTGATTATTTCGCTTTCAATATCACGGAAAGCTTTTTCTCCCTTTGAATTGAATATTTCCGTGATTTCTCCGTGGCGCCGAACGATTTCAGCGTCGCTGTCAAAATAATCTTTTGATAAGAGGGTGGAAAGCTCTTTTGCAAGCGTCGTTTTTCCCGACGAAGGCATTCCGATGAGAACTAAGTTCTCTTTGCTAGCCTTTATAAGCTTGAAAACTTTCTCGATTTCACCCTCGGAGTATTCTTTTCCGAGAAAAAGCTCCGACGCCTTAACGGCTTGCGCAACCAACATATAAAGTCCGCCCTCAGCCGAAATTCCCATTTCTTTTGCGTCGCTGACGAGTTTTGTCCTTAAAGGATTGTAAACCGCATCTATAACGCCGCAAAGATTTTTGAATCTATTTAACTCAACGGGTGAGCTTTCCGTATCGGGAAACATACCGACGGGCGTTGTGTTAACTATAAGCTCGACGTCAGCGTGCTTTTCGTAAAGCTCTGAGTAGCTTACGGCGCCGTCTTTGCCGCTGCGAGATACGGTCAGTATTTCAGATGCTCCGAGAGATGAGAGAACGGCTTTTGCGGTTTTTGCAGTTCCGCCCGAGCCTAAAATTGCGGCTTTTTTACCGAAAACGGAAACGTTTGCATGAAAGAAAAGCTTGCTCATTCCGTAAAAGTCGGTGTTGTATCCGAAAAGCTTGCCGTCTTTTTTAACGACGGTATTAACCGCTCCGATTGCCTTTGCGGCATCGTCTATCTCGTATAAATAGGGAATAACCGCCTCTTTGTAGGGAATAGTAACGTTTATTCCGAGAAAATCGGCGCGGCAGATAAAATCGCCAAGCTCGTCTTTCGGTATTTCCTTTATTTCGTATTCGTAGTCTGCGAGCGCATTGTGTATCTCTTTTGAAAAGCTGTGCTTTAAGCGCTCGCCAATACAAGCGTACTTCATTTTTCGCTCCTGTTAAGGAAGTATTCGTATCCGCTTTGCGCGGAAATAAGGTCGTAAACAGCTATTGCAAGCGCCGCGTCCACAACGGCTCTGGCTCTGTGAATTATTGCGGGGTCGTGTCTGCCATCTATAGTAAGCTTTTTATTTTCAAGCTTCGATAAAGAAACGCTGTTTTGCTCTCGGTATATAGAGGGCGTTGGTTTTATTGCGGTGTTAACGATAATCGGCATACCGGTTGAAATTCCGCCGAGTATTCCGCCGTTGTTGTTCGTTTTTGTGAAAACCGCAGCGCCGTCTGTTATAAATTCGTCGTTAGCTTCGCTTCCGTAAAGCTCTGCGAAATCAAAGCCTCGCCCGAAGCTTACGCCCTTAACTGCGGGGATAGAGAAGAGTATATGAGCGATAACGCTTTCAAGACTGTCGAAAAACGGCTCTCCGATTCCTGCGGGAATACCGATAACAGCGCTTTCCAGCGTTCCGCCTACGCTGTCCTTTGAAGCGGCGGCGTTTTCTATCAATTCAATCATTTTCGCTTCGCTTTCGAGAGAAAGGACGGGGAAAGTTTTTGAGTCGAGCGCTAAAATATCGTCTTTGTAATTTTCAAAAGCGCGGTCTTTAATTCCTTTAATAGCGGAAATATGCGTGCCTATCAATATTCCTTTTTCCGCAAGTGCGGATTCAAATATAGCTCCCGCAGCTACCAAAGCCGCAGTAATTCTGCCCGAAAAATGACCGCCGCCGCGATAGTCCTGAAATCCGTGATATTTCACGTTTGCGGTAAAATCTGCGTGAGAGGGGCGGGGCGTGTCGAGAAATTCGGAATAGTCACGGCTCTTCGTGTCGGTGTTTTCTATAAGAATAGTGATGGGCGCGCCGTTTGTGCAGCCGCCGAATTCACCGCTTACTATTTTAAACTCGTCCATTTCCTGCCTTGCGGTTGAAATCTTTCCGAAAGGTCGTCTTTGCGAAAGCTTTTTCGCAATGTATTCTCTGTCAATTTTAATTCCGGGAGCAATGCCGCCGATAGTTGCGCCTATCATATCTCCGTGGCTCTCACCGAAAATGCTGAGCGATATATTCCTGCCGAATATGTTTCCCATAAAAACCTCTTAAACGTTTTTCTTTATATAGTCGCAAAAGTCTTTGATTTTCATTTTGCGTATTTGAAAATTTCCGATTTCTTCAACGAAAACGGCGGATATTTCATCTCCGTCCGCTTTCTTGTCATTTACAACGTGCGAAAGAGCTTTGTCAACGTTTATGTCAACTTTTGTTTGCAATCCGAGCTTTTCGAGAACTCTGATGAGTCTTGGCCTTAAGGCTTCGTTCGTCATGGGTATCATTCCGAGGGCAACGCACTCCCCGTGGTAAAATTCACCCATAGTTTCCGCTTCAATGCCGTGACCGTACGTGTGACCGAAATTAAGGATTTTACGAATACCGGACTCCTTTTCGTCAGCCCCTACCACCGCAGCTTTTATCTTTAGCGACTCTATAACGATTTTTTCAACGTTACCGTCCGTTATCTCTTCGTTTTCGAAAACGGAGAAAAGCTCCTTTGAAGAGGTTAGTGACATCTTCAAAGCCTCGGCAAGACCTGCCGATATTTGCCTTTTATCAAGGGTTTTTAAAGTATCAAGGTCGCAAAGCACGGCTTTCGGCTGATAAAATGCGCCAACGGTGTTCTTTGTGTTGCCGAGGTTGATTGCCGTTTTTCCGCCTATCGATGAATCAACTTGCGAAAGAAGCGTTGTCGGAATATTGTAAAAATCTATACCTCGCATATACGTGGATGCCGCAAAGCCGGTAAGGTCACCGACAACACCGCCGCCAACCGCAATCATAAGGTCGCCTCTGCCAAGCTCAAAATCGGCAGCCTCGCTCATAAGATTTCTGTAAACGTCAAT
>JAZRGJ010000144.1:0-2540 GCA_045644125.1 Eubacteriales bacterium
GACTTTTTCAAAAGCAAGGATTCAGACGGATTCAGGCAAAGCGGCGGATTTGAATTCAAGCTTGCAAATCTTTTACAAGACAGTCAACTTTTAGAAGCTGCGTTCAAAACGGCAAAAGCCATAGTGGAAAAGGATCCCACGCTTTCATTAGAGGAGCATAGCGCTCTTCGCGCGGAAATCGAGAACTACATTGCTCCGATAAACGCTTCAATTTCTTAAATTTAGGAGAATTATATGCAAAATAAACCCTTGGCGGACAGAATGCGCCCGGAAAGCTTTGATGAAATTGCGGGACAAGCTCATCTTGTAGGCAAAAACGGAATTTTACGCAAGCTTTTAGATAACGGAAGAATTCCCAATATGATATTTTTCGGCCCTCCCGGCACGGGAAAAACCACAGTTGCTAATATTATTGCCAAAAGCTCGGGAATGCAACTTTATAAGCTTAACGCCACTACCGCTTCCCTTTCGGACGTTAAGGACGTTATTTCATCTGCCGATAATATGTTTTCGGATAACGGAACGCTTCTTTATCTTGACGAAATTCAGTATTTCAATAAGAAGCAGCAGCAATCCTTGCTTGAATTCATGGAAAACGGCAAGATAACACTTATTGCATCTACGACCGAAAATCCCTATTATTACGTTTACAATGCAATACTTTCACGTTCTTCCGTTTTCGAATTCAAGCCGGTTTTGCCCGAAAATTGCATACCTACCTTAAGGCGCGCTATGGATATTCTCAATAATGAATTTTCGGACGACAAAAAAGTTTCGGAAAGCGTTTTGTTAAAGATTGCAAGTCTTTCCGGCGGCGACGTCCGAATGAGCGTTTCCTTGCTTGAAAACTGTTTTTACATATCTTCGTCGGAAATAACCTTAGAAGACGTTGTTTCCCTTTCTCCGAGCGTTGTGGGAAGCTTTGACAGAGTGGGCGACGTTCATTACGATTTGTTATCTTGCCTTCAAAAGTCAATCCGAGGCTCCGATCCCAACGCCGCAATTTTCTATCTTGCGAAAATTCTTGCCTCAGGCGATATGTTGAGCGCTTGCAGAAGAATTCTTGTGATAGCAAGCGAGGATATAGGCCCCGCTTATCCCATGGCGGCATCGATTGCTTATTCCTGCGTTGAAAGCGCAAAATCCATCGGTATGCCGGAAGCGGCTATTCCTCTTGCGAATATCGTTACGATTCTTGCGACGGCGCCTAAATCGAACAGCTCTTATATGGCTTACCACGCCGCAATGGAAGATATACAGAACGGACTTGGAATTAACGTCCCCGAGCATCTCAGAAGCCCGAATTTCAAAGGATATAAATACCCTCACGACTACGAAAACAACTACGTTTCGCAGCAATATCTTCCAGTCGATATTAAAGACCGTGAGTATTATAAATTCGGAAGCAACAAGACCGAGCAGGCGGCTAAGGCGTATTACGATTTTATAAGAGCCGCTCTTAAGAGATAAGAAAGCCTCTCTTTTTCAAAAACTTGACAAAGTCTAAAAAATATGGTAAAATAAAGTAATTTAATTTTGTTGTTCCTTGGAGGACAAAAATAATATGATTTATCATTTCATACTTAACCCCAAGTCCGGCAGAAGCAGAAAGCATCAGAATATCGAAGTTGCTATAAAAAACGCTTGTCAGAGCCGTAGGTTAAGTTATCACATATATTACACTACTTGTCCCGGAGATGCAACCGAATACGTTAAATCAATGGTAAGAATTTCAGAAGACAGACAAAGATTTATCTGTATCGGCGGCGACGGCACTTTGAATGAAATCGTAAACAGCGCTCCTTTTAACCCCAACGTTGAATTTGGAGTTATCCCAAACGGCTCCGGAAACGATTTCGTAAACAACTTCACCAATAAATCTCTTTTCTCGTCCATCGACGCGCAGTTAGACGGTGACACAGCCTCTCTCGACCTCATTAAATGCAACGACACTTATTGTGTTAATATGATAAATATCGGCTTCGATTGCGCCGTTGCAAGAGAAGCTGCAAAGCTTAAAAAAATAAAGCTTTTCCGTCCGAGATTTGCATATACACTCGGTGTTTTCAAGGTTGTTTTCAGAAAAATCGGCACTCCCATGAAGATTATTTTTGACGACGGCGAAATAATCGAAAAGCCCTTCACCTTAACCTCCATCGCAAACGGAAGATATTGCGGAGGCGGATATTGCGCCGCGCCTTATGCGTTTATGGATGACGGCATAATGGACGTAGCCGCTATAAATAAAATCTCTCGCTTCACGCTTTTCGGGCTTTTAAGAGCTTATAAAAAAGGCACGTATCTTGAGAAAAAACGCGCTCAAAAGCATTTCATTCATAAGAGAGTTTCTCATTTCAAAATGGAATTTAAAGAGCCTCTTCCTATTTGCATTGACGGCGAGATAAAAGGCGCTAAAAACATTGATTTCACAGTAATGAAAAATGCATTTAATTTCGTAATTCCAAAAGGATCTGACTTTAAGTTTAAGGAAAACAAATGAAGATATTTTCAAGAAGACCGCTCAGCTTAATACTTTGTAT
>JAZRGJ010000145.1:0-4791 GCA_045644125.1 Eubacteriales bacterium
CAGTTGTCATCGAGGCGGAGAATAAGGATCGCTTCTTGGCTCTTGCAGACAGCGAGAACCTCGAGGCTACCGTTGTCGCTAAGGTAAAGGCTGACCCCCGTCTTACTATGACCTGGCGCGGCAAGGTTATCTGCGACATCAGCCGCGAGTTCCTTAACTCCAACGGAGCACAGAAGCATATCGGAATTTCCGCTCCCAAGATTCTCGATTATAAGAAGCCTATACCCGTAACCTTTAACGACGGTATGAAGGGAATTGCCGCAGGACTTAACACCTGCTCCAAGCGCGGTCTTTCCGAGAGATTTGACAGCACCATCGGTGCGGGCACCGTTCTGGTGCCATTTGGCGGCAAGTATCAGCGCACTCCCATTCAGGCTATGGTACAGAAGATCTCGGTCGAGCGCGGCCACACGGATCTTGCATCCTATATGTCCTGGGGATATAACCCCGACATCTCCTCCGCGTCGCCCTATCACGGCGCTTACCTTGCGGTAGTTGAATCTGCTGCAAAGCTCGTCGCTACGGGCGCTGAGTATTCCGACGTATACTTAAGCTTCCAGGAATACTTTGAAAAGCCCATGAAAGATCCTAAGAGATGGGGTAAACCCCTTGCAGCTCTCCTCGGCGCATTCAAGGCGCAGATGAATCTCGGAATTGCCGCTATCGGCGGTAAGGACTCCATGAGCGGAAGCTTCGAAAAGCTCGACGTTCCTCCGACTCTTATCTCATTTGCGGTAACCACCGATAAGCTTGAAAATGCTATTTCTCCCGAATTTAAGAAGTGCTGCTCCAAGGTTGTTCTTCTCACTCCCGAATACGATAAAGACGGTCTTCCCGTAACCGAAAGTCTCCTTTCACTCTTCGCCGAGGTTAATAAACTCATGCGTGACGGTAAGGTGCTTGCGGCTTACACTCCCACAATCGGCGGTGTTGGCGAAGCGGTTATGAAGATGGCTATGGGTAACGGCTTCGGATTTGAATTTGCCGACGGCGTCAGCCTCTCCGACGTTTTCGGGTATAACTACGGCTCATTCCTTCTTGAGCTTTCCGAGGACCTTGATATAGGCAAGACTATAGGTAAGGTTTCTTGCAAGAATTATATCTCGCTCGGCGGCGAAAAAATTGACACGGATACCCTCTTCAAGATTTACGAGGATAAGCTTGAGCCCGTTTATTCGTGCAACGTTAAGTCGCCCGAGGGCAAGCCCGAAACGGTTTCCTATATTGCAAAATCAAGAGTTGCTCCCGGCGTAAAATGCCAGAAGCCTCGTGTTCTTATTCCCGTATTCCCCGGCACCAACTGTGAGTACGATTCTCAAAAGGCTGTTTTGGAAGCAGGCGCTGAAGCTGAAATTTTCGTTATCAACAACCTCACCAAAGAGGGAATTAAGCGCTCCAGCGAAACTTTCGCAAAGAAGATTTCCGAATCCCAGGCAATCTTCGTTCCCGGCGGCTTCTCCGGCGGTGACGAGCCCGACGGCTCAGGTAAATTCATTACCGCTTTCTTCCGTGGCGCAGACGTTAAGAGCGCCGTAACTGAGCTTCTCGATGTTCGCGGCGGTATGATGTGCGGTATCTGTAACGGATTCCAGGCTCTTATCAAGCTCGGACTTCTTCCTTACGGAAAGATTATCGATACCGACGAAAATTGCCCGACTCTTACCTTTAACAATATCGCGCGCCACCAGTCGAAGATAGTCAGAACACGTATTGCTTCCAATATGTCACCCTGGCTCTCCGAAACTAACGTTGGCGAAATTTACAACGTTCCGATTTCCCACGGTGAAGGTAAATTCCTTGCAAGCGATGCGGTAATCAAAGAGCTCATCAAAAACGGTCAGGTTGCAACTCAGTACGTTGATCTTAACGGTGAAGCAACCTACGATATTGACTTCAACCCCAACGGCTCAAGTCTTGCAATCGAGGGTATCTCATCACCCGACGGCCGTGTATTCTGTAAGATGGGACACTCCGAAAGAACCGAAAGCGTGCTTTATAGAAACGTTGCAGGCGACTATGACATTAAGATGTTTAAGTCGATGGTAAAATTCTTTAAGTGATGCGACTTTGATATTTTGGTAAGACCGAAAACTAATTCTTAAGGCGGGAGCTTCGTCTCCCGCTTCTACCTATTTAGATATATTGAGGTGTTAATATGACAAAAGAACAAGCTTATGAGCAGTATATAAAACCGAGAAGGATATTTGGAAATTTGTATTTTGTAGGCATCCGCGCGGTTTGCACGCATCTTATTGACACGGGTGCGGGCTTGATTATAATTGATCCCGGTTATTACGAAAGCCTTGAGATTATAAAAGGAAATATAGAAAAGCTTGGATTTAAGCTTTCCGACCTTAAGTATATCGTGGTAACTCACGCGCATTACGACCATATGGATTCCGTAGCGGAGCTCGTTAAATTGACCGGTGCGAAAACATTTATGGGAAAGCGAGATATTCCGCTTCTTAACGGCGAAATTTACCAGTATCCCATAAGACCGTTTAAGCTTGACGTACCTCTTTCGGACGGGGACGTAATTTCGCTTGGCAATACGGAAATTCTTTGCCTTGAAACTCCGGGACACACGGACGGAACAATGTCGTTCTTCTTTAACGTTTCGGACGGTGAAAAAACCTACCGAGCAGGCACCTTCGGCGGCGCAGGACTTAACACCTTAAACCGTGAATTTTTAGAGGAGCATAATCGCTCATACGCCTCTCGGGAGGACTACTTTAACAGTATTAAGAAAATCCGCGGCGAGGTGGTTGAAATCTTCCTCGGAAATCACCTTGAAAACAACAAAACCGAAGAAAAGCTTTCGCGCCTCGATACAAGCGAGGTAAACCCCTTTGTTGAAAACAGTCAAGCCGAGTGGGAAGCCTTTCTTGACAAAAGATATTCCGACCTTGAAGCTCTTATTGAAAAAGAAAAACAAAACGCATAAACAAAAAGCAAAAGGCAATACCAAAGCGAAAATTCGCGGTATTGCCTTTTGTTATTTAGCAAGTTCTTCGAATGCGCTGCGATAGCGCTTCAAAATGCGAGCCGCCACAAAATCTATCTTTTCGTCGTCGGACATTTCGATAAATTTATCATTTTCTATATCAAGCTTATGTTCAATTTTGCTATTTTCAAAATCAAGAAGCTTTTCGCTTTTTTCTGTCATTCCGGCGCCCTCTTTCGTGTTTATGCTCATATAATACATAAATTCTGTGGTATTGTCAACCTAAAATTTCTTGATTTTTTGAAAAATATTTTTCCATAAAAGAAGCTTTTCGCGTGCGCAAATAAAAAATACTTGTATTTTCCATAAATTAGTGCTATAATAAGCTTGCGACGTAAAACCGAATATTCTTACACAAGGGGTGTACTATGCCATTTTAGTACTTCCCGGCTTTTCATATTCTTGTGTGAGAGGTTTTGCGTCGCGGCAAAGTGGGGTACTTAATGGAGTGCGTTCGCTTTGCGGGCGCACTTTTTGTTTTAAGGAGAAAAATTATGAGAAAAATTTTCTTTAGCGTAATTCTGATTTTTTCACTGATTCTTGCGTTGGCCTCTTGTAATAAAGCCTCTATCGAAATCGGTGAAGACGGTTATATTGTTGTAAATGGAGAAAAAACCGAAATAAAAGCTCAAGGTGAAAAGGGCGATAAAGGCGATACAGGCGCGCAAGGCCCTCAAGGTGAGCAGGGCCCACAAGGCGAAAAAGGCGATACCGGCGCACAAGGCCCTCAAGGTGAGCAAGGCCCGCAAGGCGAAAAAGGTGACACCGGCGCGCAAGGCCCTCAAGGTGAGCAGGGCACACAAGGCGAAAAAGGTGACACAGGCGCACAAGGCCCTCAGGGTGAGCAAGGATTAAAAGGTGATAAGGGCGACACCGGCGCACAAGGCCCGCAAGGTGAGCAGGGCCCACAAGGCGATAAAGGCGACACCGGCGCGCAAGGCCCTCAAGGTGAAAAGGGCGACACAGGTGCGCAAGGTCCTCAAGGCGAAAAAGGTGATGACGGAGAAACTCCTACCATTGAAATAAGTGCCGACGGATATTGGGTTATAAATGGCGTTAAAAGCAACGTAAAAGCCGCGGGCAGCAATGGTGCGCAAGGCGAGCAGGGCGAAAAGGGCGATAAAGGTGACACCGGAGCGCAAGGTCCTCAAGGCGAGCAGGGCTTAAAAGGTGATAAAGGCGATACCGGCGCTCAAGGCGTCGGCATAGAAAAGGTAGAATTTGACAAAAACGGAAACCTTATCATAACCTTTACTGACGGTACAACTCAAACAGTTGAAATGCCTGAAAAGGAAGAGCACGTACATAACTTTGGCGAATGGATAAGCTTCTCGGAAAACGAAATCGGAGTTTGTAAAGAAAGGCTTCTTTATCATATTTGCACGAGCTGCAGCTTCGCAGAATGGAAAATAAGCAAGGCGCATACTTTTGGTGCGTGGATTCCGGGAATCCCCGAGACCTGTACCGAAGACGGTACTCTTGGGTATTATATCTGCTCCGTATGTAATAAAATCTTCGATGAAAATGAAAATGAGCTTGCGTCTGTCGTAGCTCCCAAAGCGCATAAATATGTAGACGGAATATGCAGCGTGTGCGGCACTTTTGACGGGCTTGAATACACCTTGAATTCCGGGACTTATTCCGTTACGGGCTACAACGGAAGCGACAAAGAAATAAAAATACCGGAAACTTACAAAGGCGTTGCGGTAACGAATATTGGTTACAATGCGTTCAAGAATTGCACGAGCATTGAAAGTGTAATCATACCCAAAAGTGTTACAAGCATT
>JAZRGJ010000146.1:0-5108 GCA_045644125.1 Eubacteriales bacterium
GAAAAATCAAGCTTTGCGCAGTTCCTGCGGAAGAGCTTCTCGAAATAGAGTACAGAAACGAGCTTAAACGCCAAGGAAAAATCAAATATCTCGGCGGAAAAAGCGAATTTTTATCACGCGGATATTTTGACGGCGCTCAACTCGCATTCATGGTTCATACCTCGAGCAATTTCGCCGCCATTGCGGGAGGCGTCGGATGCATTGTAAAAAACGTTATTTACAAAGGCAAAGCGGCGCACGCAGGCGGAGCTCCCTGGCAGGGAAGGAATGCGCTTTATGCGGCAAATTGCGGCATAAATGCCGTAAACGCTCTTCGTGAAACTTTCCGTGAGAGCGATCTTATAAGGGTGCACCCCATAATAACAAACGGCGGCTCTATGGTGAACGCAATTCCCGAAGAAGTTAAAATCGAGAGCTACGTGAGAGGTAAAACGAACGCCGCCATTGAGGAAACCAACAAAAAAGTTGACAGGGCCTTTATCGGCGCTGCATATTCCCTCGGCACGAATATCGAAATTATAGATATTCCCGGATATTCACCTATAATAAACAGCCCGAAGCTTACCGAGATTGCAAAATCGGCAATCGAGCTTGCGCTTCCCGAGGAAGATCTTAAAATTACGAACGAATTCTCAACGGGAAGCACGGATATGGGCGACCTTTCTTCCATAATGCCTATAATTCACCCATACGCAGGCGGAGCGAGAGGAACAAACCACGGCAAAGATTACGAAATATACGACAAAGAAAAAGCAACTGTAAAGAGCGCTATATGGCAGTTAGCCATTCTTAAGCTTCTGCTCGAAAACGGCGCTGCCCGAGCAAAAGAAATTATTGATTCTTACGTCCCGGAATTTAAATCAAAAGAAGAATTTTTGGCTTTCCAAGATTCAAAGAACAAGTCCGGCGACAGAATTATTTACCGTGAAAACGGAGCTGAAATAATTTAAAATGAAGCTTATTGAGATAAAAGCCGAAATTGAGCGCTATCCTTCGGAAATACGGGAGCGCATGAGAGGCGCGCGCATTTTTGACAGCTCCTCTTCCCCCGAGGCAAAGGTTTTCTTCATAGATAAGGACGGCGGATATTTTTTAAAGACGGCAGAAAAGGGGCTTCTCCGAAAAGAAGCGGCGCTCGGAGAATATTTCCATAAAAAATCCCTTGCGCCCGAAGTTCTTTATTACGCATCATACGAAAACGATTTTCTTGTTACGAGAAAGGCGCAGGGGCTTGACCTGACGGCTGAAATATACCTTGAGAATCCAAAAAAGCTGGCTGTTAAAATGGGTGAGCTTTTAAGAGAGCTTCACTCTTTTGACTATAGCGATTGCCCTGAGAAAAACAGAATGAAAAGCTATTTTGAGCTTTTGGATAAGAACTACAGAGAAAATCGCTTCGACCTTTCGTTTGGAAACTTCAAAAGCAAAGAGGACGCCTATCTTGCGGCAAAAGAAGGCGTATCCGTTTTGAAAAACGACACTCTCATTCACGGAGATTTTTGCCTTCCAAACATACTTTTTAACGAATGGAATTTTTCCTCCTTCATCGACCTTGGAGGCGCTGGCGTGGGAGATAGACACATAGATATTTTTTGGGGCGCATGGACCTTGAAATTCAATCTTAAAACAGACGCTTACAGAGATTTATTTTTATCTGCGTATGGAAAAGACAGAATCGACGCCTACGCTTTAACGGCAGTTTCAGCTATTGAAATTTTCGGATAATTGCCGTTCCGTCATGGTAAAATCTTTGAATTTTTATATTATTCGGGAGTTTTATACTTATGAATCAAAAGCAACCATCTAAAAAAAGCGGAACTCTTTTCGAGCTTGTTTTCGGAGTTATTTTTCTCCTTCTCGCAGTAGGAATATGGATAGTTTTCGCTGAAAACCCTTGGAATCTTCCCTTCACCGCTCTTGCGCTTATCGGGCTCGGAGTTTTCGTCATCGTTATTGTCGCCATCTTTCTTATCCTCTACTTCAGCGGCAAAAAAAGAGGTGACAAGAAATGAGCCGACTTGATTTTATCAATGAAAATTTTCCTATAAGAAAAAGCGACTCGCAGAAAAATAAATTCAGAAAATACCTCGTGTCTTCCCTCGGAGAAAAAGGAATCGAGGCAAAAATCAAGACTACGAAAAACGGCAAAAACAAAAACGTCGTAGTCGGGAATCCCGAAACGGCAAAGACGGTTTTCACCGCCCATTACGACACGCCGGCAACTTCCGTTGTGCCCAATCTCATGATGCCGAAAAACGTCATTCTTCTCTACCTTTTTCACCTGATGCCGATTTTCGTGATATTGGCTTTATCGATAACTCCCGCATACTTTTTAAGTACTGCAACGGAAATCGATGTTCTTTATCCCGTGGTATTTTTAACTCTTTACGTAGGGCTTATATACCTTGCCCTCTTTGCGTTTACAAACAAAAACAATTTCAACGACAACACGTCGGGTGTTGCGACGCTTCTTGAAATAATTGAGGCTCTGCCGCCCGAAAAGCTTCAGCAAGCGGCTTTCATTTTCTTTGATAACGAGGAAAAGGGCAAGCTCGGCTCAAAGGCGTATTATAAAGAAGAAAAGAGCTTCATGAAAGACAAGCTCGTCATCAATTTCGACTGTGTCGGAAACGGCGACAATATACTTTTCGTTGCTCAAAAGGGCGCTGAAGCAAATAAAGAATACGCGCTTTTCAAAGAATGTTTCAATACTGACGAAAGCTACACCGTAAGCTACCACTCTACAAAAAACAGCGCAGGCAACTCCGACCATAAGAGTTTCCCCTGCGGAGTATGCTGCATGGCGTGCTCTAAAACAAAATTCGGTATTCTTTACACAGCAAGAATACATACCAAAAGGGACGTTAAAGTCAAAAATGAAAATATCGACTTTCTGAAAAACGGAAGTCTAACTTATATTGAGAAGCTTTAAAGCAAGGAGTTAATATGAAGCTGATTATTGCCGAAAAGCCAACCTTGGCTCGTAATATCGTCGACGGCATTGGAAAAATGGATAAGAAAAACGGCTACTATATCAACGACGAATATATCGTCAGCTGGGTTTTCGGACATCTTTTTTCTCTTGTCGACGTTGAAGAATACACGGGCGGAGAGAGGCTCGGCTGGACACTCGACAACTTACCGTGCTTTCCCGAAAAATTCAGATTTGAATTAAAAAAGGGCGAGGACAAAAACGTTGACGTCGGTGTTAAGCGCCAGTTTTCTATAATTGAAACCTTATGTAACAGACCTGACGTTGACACGATAATCAACGCAGGCGACGCTGACCGCGAGGGTGAAATTATAGTGCGAATCTGCGTTGAAAACGCATTGAAAACCAAAAAGAGCGCAAAAAGACTTTGGCTTCCTGACCAGACTCCGAAGACTGTGCGTGATGCACTTCTTAACATGAAAGACGAGGTCGAATACGACAACCTCGCCGCCGAGGGCCTTGCAAGAACATACATAGACTGGCTTTACGGCGTTAACCTCACCCGTTACGCAACGATAAGAACGGGAACGCTTTTGCGTGTTGGAAGAGTTATAGTTCCTATCGTAAAAGCTATATACGATAGGGATATGGAGATTAAAAACTTCAAACCCGACCATTACTATGCGCTGCAATCAAACGCGGTGACAAACGGTGAAGCAATCGAGCTTGTCGGTAAACAAAAGTTTGCAAAAGACAAGCTTTCTGATGCCGAAACGCTTGCAAATCTTTACAACGAAGCTGGAGCTGTTGTAACTTCGGCAGACAAAAAGCGCGACACGGTACACCCCGGCAAGCTTTATTCCCTCTCAACTCTTCAAAGCGTGCTCGGTAAAAAATATAAAATGAGCATGAGCGATAGCCTTAAGATAATTCAAGGACTTTACGAGGCGGGCTATCTGACTTATCCGAGAACGAACTCGGAATATCTTGCCACGGCGGAAAAGGACAAGATAAAAGCCATTATAGCAAACGTCGGAAAGCTTGGATACCCCGTAAGATTTAAGGACTCAAAATATATTTTCGACGACTCGAAAATCGAATCTCACTCAGCGCTGACGCCAACTTATAAAATCCCGGACGTTAGCAAGCTTTCGGAAAAAGAAAAGCAAGTTTACGGCGCGGTAATGCGCCGCTTCGTTGCAGTTTTCTGCGCAGAGGATTGCATTGCCGATAAGAGCGAGTTGAAAATCAAAGTCGGCGATTATGAAGAATTCGTATTAAAGGGCACGGCCATCGTGGAAAAAGGCTGGACAAAATACGACGATTACAGCGGAAAAGATAAAATTCTTCCCGACCTTTCCGTAGGCGACACCGTCAACGTTGATTTTAAGCCGAAAGAAAAAGAAACCTCACCGCCAAGACACTATACTATAGAAACCCTTAACAAGTATTTGAAAAATCCCTTTAAGGACGACAAGGCTCGCGCCAAGGAGCTTGAAGAAAACGGCGAAATAGACGACGCAGACGACTACAAGGCGGTCTTTGAGGGACTTGAGCTCGGCACGGAAGCCACACGCTCCGAAATTATAAACAACGCAAAAAAGAGCGGATATATCGATATTAAAAAAGACGTCTATTTGATACTTGAGGGCGGCGAGCGCCTGATAGAATCACTCGGCAAGCTCTCGATAAATATGGATAAATATAAGACGAGCGAGATGGGAAAAGCTCTCAAAAAGGTTTTCCGAGGAGAGATGTCCGTTGAGGAAAGCATAAAAATGGCCGAGCGCGAAATCGCTGATATATTCAAGTCGGGCGGAAGCGCCCCGTTGCCCTCCCCCGTCAACACCGGAAAGCTCGGTGAAATTGCGGGAAAATGCCCTCTTTGCGGAAAAAACGTTATAAGAGGAAACAAAAGCTACGGTTGCATAGGATATAAAGACGGATGCGAATTCCGAGTAGGAATTACCATTTGCAAAAAGACTATACCGATAAACGAGGTCGCAAGACTTCTTGCCACGGGTGAAACTACAAAAATGCGAGGATTCATTTCAAAAAACGGCAAGAATTTCGATGCAAAGCTCGCCCTCGACGGAGAAAAAACAATTTTCAAATTTTAGAACCTTTTTTTGCCCCCGACATATTATAGTATTAGCGACTGAAAAATCGCAAATAC
>JAZRGJ010000147.1:0-2124 GCA_045644125.1 Eubacteriales bacterium
GCGCGCTTGACGATATACTTTCCAAGAAGGTAATCAGAAAGCTTGAAACACAGAATCCCATTTATCTCAGAAATTCTGCCGAGGGGCTCATCTCCTTTATCGACGAGCTTTTCGGTCCCGATAAAATGCCTCTTTGCAAAGAACATATCTACAGATTGCAGAGAAATGCATAAAGATTATTTTAATTTAAGGAATTCGTTATGAACCATTTGGATGTTTATTACCGGGCGTTGCGAGGCTATCGTGAGCTTACTGTCGAGAACAGAGAATGTACTGCTCTCCGTAAGGCGATATCCGGAGCTAACCCCGAAAATGACGAGATAGTAATAACAAGAAATATCTGTACCGTTGACGAGGATTGGATCAACGCCATTGAGACAGGTCTTGTTTTTATCGAAAAAGCTATCAAAGAAGAGAGACAGTTTATCTACTCTAACGGAGAAGTTGTGCCGATAGAGAAGGTCAAGCACGTCTCTAAGGATTCCGTCAAGCATCTGGCAAAGCACAGTAATCTCATAACAAAAGAGCAGGAGGGCGAGGATATTATCCCCGACCAGCTTTACAGCGTTGAGAGGTTGAATGACTACGCGGTCTATGAAAACCGCTTCCTCTATATGCTTCTGTGCTATCTTAGAGATTTCGTTACTATACGCTACGACAAAATACTGGATATGTCCAATAAATACGACGGCGTATTGAAGCTCAACAAAGAGATAGCTCTGCCGGGGCAAAAAATAACCTATACCATCGACCTTCACGACGAAAGGAAGGACGATAAATATCTCCGTGAAAACAACCCCGCTAAGCCGGTTATAGACAGAATCGACCTTATATTAAAAACGGTTATGGCATTCCTGGCAACTCCTCTTATGGAGATTGCCGGAAAAGCGGCTAAGCTGAAGCCACCGATAACAAAAACCAACGTTTTGAAGATGGACAACAACTTCAAGGGAGCGGTCGCGTTATACGACTTCATAATCGCTTACGATAAGCCGGGATATACTTACGAGTGTAAGAAGATAGAGTTAGCGCCTTTTTCGGATGTTTTGGCTGACGAAATGTCAGAACCCTTTGCTCTTATAAGCTTTTTGACCTACGAATACGGATTGGGGCTTAACACGACGTTAAAAAATAATTTTAATGCCGAAGAAGAGAGACGCAAGGCTGAAAAGATCAAGCTTCACGCCGAGCAGCTCGAAATTCTGAAAAAGAGATTGGCAAATTCCGAAATCTCTCCCGAGGAATACATTTTTGAGCTTGAAAAACAGGTCAAAATGCTCCAAAATGACAACAGACAGCTTGAGCCCTTGCGTAATCAGGTGGCAGAGCTTAAGCAGACCGAGGAGCGTCTTGCGGGAGAAATAAAAGAGCTTAAAAACGAAAACAAAGAGCTTTGCGATAAAATCGTCGCCAACGAAGAAAGATATTTGCAATCTTACGAACAGCTTAAGGCTGAATGTAACGAGCGTATCCATGAAAATCTCTTGAAGCACGAAGAAGAAATACGAGAGCTTGAAAAGACATTCAACAAGCATCTCGAAGAAAAAAATATTCAAATGCGCGAGATGGAAGATGCTTTCAACAAGGAGAGCTACGAGATCAAAAATTCGCTTTTGGAATCCGAAAACAAGGTGTCTCAGTTGGAGCGCGAATATGCAGAGCTGCTTGAAATCAAACGCCTCTGTGAAGCCAGAATCAAGGCCCTTAGAGCCGAGAAAGGCGACGTTTTCGGAGAGGAAGAATTTACAGATCAGGAAAGCTTTGGCGAGCTTGAGAGAGAGTTTGATGCATTCGTTAAATTCTATGATGAGCGCTGGGGCAAAACCAAAAAGAAGATCCGAAAGAAGCTTTTGAACTACGAATCGCTTAAAGAACAGAGCAAGCAGAATAAGAGGTCTTAATAAGCATGAAAAAGTTAACCGGAAGACAAAAAAAGTGGCTTGCGCTATTGATAGTCACTTTGGTTCTCGGAACAATACTGATATTATCCACGGTTGAATTCTTTGAAAGAGAAGAGCAGATTTCATTTGGTGGATTAATTAGAGCCGAAACCTTTTATATTATTGTAATTTTCCTTGTAATCATACCGATTTTTCTAGTCTGGTTGCTGTTTACCGTTCTTTT
>JAZRGJ010000148.1:0-1927 GCA_045644125.1 Eubacteriales bacterium
GGAAATCTTTTTCAATTTCCTTTTTAATAATAAAGGTTACGTCACGGAAACCTGCCTTGATAGCATCGTAAATAGAGTAGTCAATG
Source organism: Eubacteriales bacterium (assembly GCA_045644125.1). GTDB lineage: Bacteria > Bacillota > Clostridia > Oscillospirales > CAG-272 > UBA1740. The sequence continues at coordinate 87 of JAZRGJ010000148.1, forward strand.
ATAATATGGCCCTCTTCGTCAACCTTATCGATCTGCTTTAAGCCACCGTAACGGCTGCCCATACCTGCCGCCATTATAACAAGCTCGGGATTTTTCATAATTTATCTCCTTTATTGCGTTTTAAGTTTTATGATGCTAAGCCACAAGCGCTAGCTTCTAGAACAATTATAAGATACTTCTTTTAAAAATGCAATGTAAATCTGAACATTTTTTTGTAAAATAGAACATTTTAAACGAATATTTTACAAAAATCAAGCTTTTACAATTCAAAGCTCACCGTCTTTGAATGGTCGTAATGTTTTCGAGGCTTGACTGAGCCGTCACGTATCCACGCATTGTATTCCAAGCCGCCCTCGCCAAGACACCATTGGTATTTTTGCCCAGCCAAAACGCCATTGAAGCAATCGGGTTTAACAGCCCACAAGCAAACGTCGGGATCGATTAGCTTATAAAGCTCTATATCTCCGCCTATCAAGCCGTGGTGCGCCATTTGGAGATAATCGCTCTTTAAGCTCGAGCCGTACGTATGTGAAAGCTGGCGGCTTATATGATGCGTGGCATCTGCCAAAAGCATTACGGTTTTTCCGCTGTCAAATTTCAGCCGTGTTACTACGCTCGTATCGTTGAGCGAGAAGAACAAGGATGGAAAATAATTATCGCAAGAAGCTAAAACCTCAAGCGTGACGCCGCTTAAATAAAAGCGTTGGCCTGTATGCATATAGTAAACCGTAGCTTCGGGATAATTTTCTTTAATTGCGTCGCGCAAAGAAATAATTACTTCTTTTTCTTTCGGCATATCGCAAGAAACGTTGATTTTATCGCAATCCGGAAATTGATGCGCAAAGGAATCAATTTCAACGTCGTTTTTGTATCTTTTCAAGAAGCTCGTGGCGAGTCCTATATGGTCGCTGTGTCCGTGGGTGAAAAACCACATTGCAACTCTCGGCTTTTCTTCGGTTTTCATACCGTTTTTCAGAAATGCGTAAAGATTTTCGACGTCTGCGCCGTGCGCTTTGCCGCCGTCAACAATAAGAAAGCTTCCATCGGCAAGCTTTACTACGTAAGACATACCGCCGGCTGCAAGGCTTATTTGCGAAAGCGTGCATTTATTGCCACATTCGTTGGCGTGAGTTTTTTTCTCAACGGACGGAAGCGGAGCTTGCGGAGTAAGGCAAACGAATGAGGTATGAAGCGATGCATCCCAAAAAACAAAAGCGCAATGCTCGTCGTTTGTGAAGCTGTATGCAAGATTCGTTCTTTTTATGTAGTTTTCTCCCGCCGACATTTCATTTTTGTCGTAAAGGCAAAATCCGCAATTTACAAGTGTTTCGGCATACGCACGGCACTCCTCTTCATTCGTATTCTGAACATAGAAGCGCTCATCGTTAAACGATATACTTGGAAGTTTTATTATATTTCCAGCGGTTGTTTTGTAATCCGGCAATTGCATACTGTTTCTCCATTATCTTTCCTTACCAAGATTTTACCACATCAAAGCTTTTTTGTCAATTTTAAATTGTTGCTATAATAAAAAAGAAATGACACCCACACGGAGTGTCGCTTGAGGGAGCAAGCTCGACGCGCTCTACGGCTCAAATGCGAACCCTCGCTCGCAATGCGAGCAGTGTTCGTGACCGACCGACTGTGTAAATAAATAAACGGTCGGAAAACCGACCGAGGCAAACAGGAGGGGTATTCGTCGGAGACGAAGATACTCACGCTCTACGCCTGACAAGCAAGCTTGTCGATCTCCGAGCGGAGTATGCGAACCCTGCGACTTGCGTCGCAGGGTGAGAATCCTCTTCCGCTGTGTAAAAAACAAAGGACACTCCGTGTGGGTG
>JAZRGJ010000149.1:0-9038 GCA_045644125.1 Eubacteriales bacterium
AAACTTAAGGCCCGATGCCGCCTCAATTTCCTTCATAATCTCAACGGTATCATTAACGGTTGAGGTGAGAGGGAGGTGACAGTTAACGACGAATGCCATTCTGTAATCGTTTTCCGCCTTTATAGCCTCGGCAAATCTGCCAAGCGCATAGGCGCCTCTGTCGTCGCCGCCTATATCCATAATTCCGAAGGTGGATTTATCCTGAACGAGTCTGTAGCTCTCCGCAGGCAAGGCGGGAAGGTCCACGTTGCTGTTTGCATACTGTGGGGAAACTAAGCGGATCCCCGCTTCATTAAGCTCCCTCTCGCTATCCTTCGTTCTGAAATATGGATTGACAATATCAAGGTCCGCAATGCAAACCTTTTTTCCTTCCTTCGCAAGATGCAAGGCGTAATTAACGGCAATATTCGTTTTGCCGCTTCCGTAATGTCCTGCGAAAAGAGTCAATCTTTTGTGATTCATAATTTTTCTCTTTTGCCCCAAGGGTCTTTCTATTAAAGCTGTTTTCTTATAATCTTTCCTCTCGTTGTTTTAGGCAAGCTCTCGCGGAATTCTACTATTCTCGGATACTTATAAGGCGCCGTTCTTGACTTAACGTAATTCTGAATCTCACGCTTAAGCTCGTCGCTTCCTTCGGTTCCGTTAACGAGAACTATGCTCGCTTTAACGACCTGACCGCGTATTTCGTCGGGAGCGGCGGAAACACCGCACTCAAGGACGTAGGGAAGCTCCATAATAACGTTTTCAATTTCAAACGGGCCTATTCTGTAGCCTGAGGACTTGATAACGTCATCCGCGCGGCCGACGTACCAAAGGAATCCGTCTTCGTCCATCCACGCAACGTCACCCGTGTGATAATATCCGTCGCGCCAGGTTTCAGCGGTGACTTCCTCATTTGAATCGTACGCATATGCGAGGCCGCAGGGAAGACCTTTCGAAATATCGATACAGATCTCGCCGTTTTCACCGCGGGCAACCTCTTCGCCGTCGGAATTAAGAAGGTGAACGCTGTAAAGGGGAACGGGTTTACCCATTGAACCCATCTTATGACTTCCGCCCGAAAGGTTACCGATAATAAGCGTGCTCTCGGACTGGCCGAAGCCTTCCATAATTTTGAGGCCCGTGATTCTTTCAAACTGACGGAATACCTCGGGGTTGAGCGCCTCGCCCGCAGTTGATGCGTGCTCTATGCTGGAAAGATCAAATCTTGAAATATCCTCTTTGATAAGCATTCTATACATAGTGGGCGGAGCGCAGAAGGTTGTGATATTGTATTTTGCGAACATGGGCAATATCTTTTCGGGATCGAATCTGTCGAAGTCATATACGAAGTTTGCCGCCTCGCAGAGCCATTGGCCGTAAAGCTTACCCCACATTGCCTTTGCCCATCCCGTATCGGAGATGGTGAAGTGAAGTCCCTCGGGATTCACCTGATGCCAATATTTTGCGGTTATAAAGTGACCGAGAGGGTATTTATAGTTATGAGATGCAATCTTGGGATAACCCGACGTTCCCGAAGTGAAGAACATAAGCATCGGATCGCTACCGCAAGGAGCATCCTCGCTACGGGCAAAGCGGCTGCTGAACATCGTGTATTCGTCGTCAAAGCTATGCCAGCCCTCTCTCTTTCCGCCGACGAGAATCTTGCAGGAAAGCTTGGGGTTTTCTTTTGAAGCGCTCTCAATCGCAGAAGAAACCTCGCCGTCTGCCGTACAGAGAATAGCGCTTATATTACCTGCTTCAAAACGGTACTTGAAGTCCTTTTCGAGAAGCTGGTTGGGCGCAGGGATAGCTATTGCGCCGAGTTTATGTAATCCTAATATTGCAAACCAGAATTGATAGTGGCGCTTAAGCACGAGCATAACCCTATCGCCTCTTTTAATGCCGAGAGATTTGAAATAGTTGGCAGCCCTTGCAGACTCCTTTTTCATATCGCCAAAGGTGAAGCGCCTTTCCACGCCGTCACCGCTGACGTGAAGCATAGCAAGCTTATCGGGCTTTCTTGTTCCGAGCGCATCAACAACGTCAAATGCGAAGTTGAATTTTTCCTCGTTCTTGAATTCAATTTTCGTAAGCGCGCCGTTTTCTTCCGTGGGAACAATGAAATCGTGATAAACACGGCGCATGGAATCTTCACCGCGGCTCTTGGTTGCAACGGAAAGCACCGCCGCCTGCTCGCCAAGTCTTGCCGCCTGATTGCGAAGCACGATTGCGTAGAATGCGCAATCCTCGCCGCCGACGGCTATCATGCCGTGAGGCGTGCCCGAATCGTAATAAATACAGTCGCCGGGGCCGAGAATCTCGCTATGCTCGCCGATCTGTATTTTCATGTGGCCTCGGATCACGATGTCACATTCCTGGCCCTCGTGAGTAACGAGATCGATATTATTCTCTTCGCCGTTATAGTTAAGCTCCATATAGAGCGGCAACGCAATACGGTTGCGGAATTCCGACGCAAGGTTGAAGCCTATCATATTGTGGGCTTCCTCAATTCTTTGTCCCTCGCCTCTGCGTGTCAGGGCGTATGAACGGAGCTTGGGGCTTTTACCCTCAAGCAAGTCACCCATATCAACGCCGAAGCTCAAAGTACAGTGATAGAGGAAAGCAACGCTGAGGTTGCGATTACCCGCCTCGCATTCTTCGTACTCGCGTATCGTCGTACCGGTACGAGAGGCCATTTCCTCTACGGAGAGGCCCGTTACAAGGCGCAGCTCTTTTATACGAGCCGCTATCTGTTTAATTTTATTTTCCATTCCGTTTAATACCGGTTCCACGTCGTACCTCTTTTAACGGTCTTTGTTTTAAAAACCTATTTATTTTAGAAATATAATAAAATATATTATAATCAATGGGGATTGCGCTTGTCAATACTTTTGCTGAATTTTGCTTGATTTCAATATATTTTGTCGCAAATTAAAGCTTGTTTCTCATGATTTTTCCGCTTATGGTTTTAGGAAGCTCTTTGCGGAATTCAACGATTCTCGGATATTTATAAGGAGCTGTGTGCTGCTTTACGTAATTCTGAATATCCTTTTTAAGCTCTTCTGTACCCTCGGTTCCGCCGACGAGAACTATGCAAGCCTTAACGACCTGTCCTCTCACCTCGTCAGGCGCTGCGCAAACGCCGCACTCAAGGACGTAGGGAAGCTCCATAATCGTAGACTCTATCTCGAAAGGACCTATGCGGTAGCCCGAGGATTTGATAACGTCATCGGCGCGGCCGACGTACCAATAATATCCGTCCTCATCTCGCCAAGCGAGGTCACCCGTGTGATATAAACCGTCGTGCCAGACGTTTTTCGTCGCCTCTTCGTTGAGGTAATAACCGAGGAATACGCCGGGAGATGTTCTTGGCTCAGTGCGGATAACGATCTCGCCGTTAACACCGTCGGCAACCGTATTTCCGTCAAGGTCTACGAGGTCTATTCCGTATCCGGGAACAGGCTTACCCATAGCGCCCGGCTTAAGGCTTGTGCCGAGAAGATTACCGATACCGAGAGTCATTTCCGTCTGTCCGAAGCCCTCGGCTATGCGAAGTCCCGTCGCCTTTTCAAACTGATAGAAGACTTCGGGGTTAAGCGCCTCGCCTGCCGTTGTAGCGTGGCGGATGGACGAAAGATCGTACTGACTGAGGTCCTGCTTGATAAGCATTCTATACATAGTGGGCGGAGCGCAGAAGGTTGTGATTTTATATTTTGCGAACATGGGGAGTATCTTTTGCGATTCAAATCTGTCAAAATCGTAGGTGAAGATGCCGCCCTCGCAAAGCCATTGGCCGTAGAGCTTGCCCCAAAGAGCTTTTCCCCAGCCCGTTTCGGAAATCGTGAAGTGAAGTCCGTCTTCCTCGCAAAGATGCCAATATTTAGCCGTAACGTAATGACCGAGAGCGTACTTATAAGAATGCATAGCCATTTTGGGATAGCCCGTCGTTCCGGAGGTGAAGAGCATAAGCATCGGATCGTTTCCGCAAGGAGCGTCCGGCTCACGCAAAAATCTTCTGCTGAAAAGAACGTATTCGCTGTCGTAAGCGTGCCAGCCCTCTCTTTCGCCGCCGACTATTATCTTGGTGAGCGAGAGTCCCGAATTCTTTTCGGCAAGCTCAGCCTGATGAGCCGTGTCACCGTCTGCCGTGCAGACGATAGCGCTGACGCCCGCCGCTGTGAAGCGATAGCTGAAGTCGTGCTCTACGAGCTGATTCGTTGCGGGAATTGCAATCGCTCCGAGCTTATGAAGTCCGAGGAAGGCAAACCAGAACTGATAATGGCGCTTAAGCACGAGCATGACTCTGTCGCCGCGCTTGATACCGAGAGATTTGAAGTAGTTTGCGCTCTGCGACGATGCGTCCTTCATATCCTTAAAGGTGAATCTGCGCTCCGTCATATCGTTCGAGATATGGAGCATAGCAAGCTTTTCGGGATCCTTGCGAGCTATCTCGTCAACTGTGTCAAACGCAAAATTATATTTATCTTCATTGTTGTATTTGACGTCTACAAGCGCGCCGTTTTCGTCTTCTACCGGCTTTATGAACTTTTCGCAGAGAAGAGGCTTATGGCTCGCCTTATATGCGTCGCCGCCGATGATCATCGGTTGGTCGGTGCTGTCGCTTGCCATGATCATAGCGAGGAATACGCAATCCTCACCGTCAATAGCTATCATACCGTGGGGGGTTGACGACTTGAAAAAGACGCTGTCACCCTCTCGGAGAATCTCCTCTCGGTCGCCGATGCGGATACGCATAGAGCCCTTTATCACAAGGTCAAACTCCTGGCCTGCGTGAGTAACGGTGTTTATAGGAAGCTTCTGAAGCTCCTCGGAATATTCGTAAGTAACCCAATAAGGAGTTGCAAGCTTCTGGCGGAACATCGGCGCCATATCCTGAATCGTAATTCCGTCCTCGCTTGCGGTGGTAAGTCCGTCGCCCTTGCGGGTAACGGTATATCCCGAAAGCTTTGCGCTGTGTCCTTCAAGAATATCGGTAATCTCAATGCCGCACGCTTGCGCGCATTTATGCATAAACGTGAACGGCAAATCAACGTTGCCCGACTCGTAAGAAATATAGGTTTCTTCCGAAATGTCCGTAAGCTCCGCCATTTTTGCGGTGCTGTAACCGAGAATCTGACGCATTTCGCGAATTCGAAGAGCTATTCTCTTAAGCTGATTTGTATCGGATTGGTTCGTCATAGTTTGTTCTCCCCTTGAATCATTCGTGGAAAATTTGATTGAATTTAAAAACAAAAAACGCCTCAAGAAACAATTCTTGAGACGAGAAATTACCCGTGGTACCACTCAATTTGCGCAAAGCCCCGCTTCAGACTCCAACAAGTCCTATCCCTTAACGCGGGGAACGTAAGGCCCTGGCAGAAGCTCGAACCTTCAACTCGGAAGTGATGGGTAACGTGGCTATAAGCTATCGGCTCGCACCGTGCGCCGACTCTCTGCAAAACTCTTTCGCCGTACCGTCTTCGTCTTAGTTTTTATAAGAACATTTTATCACAACTCTTTTCAAATGTCAAATATTTTTTTACCGTCGTATTATCCAAAATTATTCTCAAAAATACCCCTAACTTTGCGCAAAACGAACAAATATGATAAGTTTTGCATATTTTCTATTGACAAATTACGAGTTTAGTGATTTAATATGCATATATAAAAAGCCATTTTTAAAAGACAATGACGGAAATCTTGCCCTTTTTCTGAAGTCACAGAGAGTCGGTGTTTGCTGTGAGCCGATACGGATGGGTTGGGCAGTCTTCTTCCCGAGTCGGTCTTGTCAAAGCGATATGCGAGTAATGAGACACGGATGCCACCGTTACAGGGCAGGACCTTGTCAGAGGTTAACGAGAGATTTCCCTAGGGGGGATAATCAGGGTGGTACCGCGAATTTGAATTTCGTCCCTGAGTCGCAGAATGCGGCTTCAGGGCTTTTTTATTTGTTTTATCTGAAAGGAACACTATTTTATGAAGCAAATCAGAATAAGCGACGCAACGATGAAGCAGACGTCGGAGGATTTCCGCCTTTCGTTCAAGGAGAAAATAGAATTTTCAAAGCTTCTTGATAAGCTCGGAGTTGACGTCATAGAGCTTGAGGGAATAAGCAACGTTCGCATAGATTCTCTCAGAATCAAGTCGATTGCCGCAGCGGTAGGCGACAGCTCGGTTGCCGTTCCCGTCGACTTAAACGACGAAAGCATTGAAAATACCTGGTGCGCTCTTAAAAAGGCAAAGCATCCGAGACTTCAGGTTTCGGCGCCCACGAGCCCCGTTCAGATAGAATATCTTTTCCACAAGAAGCCCGACGCAATGATAGAGGCAATCAAGTCCTCTGTTGCGAAATGCGCGTCTCTTTGCTCAGACGTTGAATTTATAGCAAACGACGCTACGAGAAGCGAGCAGTCATTTTTGACTTCCGCGCTTAAGGCCGCTATTGAAGCCGGCGCAAGCACGGTAACGCTTTCCGACACCGCAGGAAACATGCTTCCGACCGAGTTCGCCGATTTTATTGCTGCGCAATACGAGAATCTTCCCGAGCTTAAGAACGTTACGCTCGGCGTTTGCTCCGCCAATACCATCTCCATGGCTGACGCATCCGCAATTGCGGCAATATCCGTCGGCGCAGGGCAGATAAGCGCCGCAACTTATCCCTTAGAGCTTGCGTCCGTTTCCAATATCGCTCGCATTTTCGCCGCTAAATCAGATTCTTTAAATGCGGTTTGCAACGTTCGCACAACGCAGCTCAGCAGAATAACCGAGCAGATAAACAGAATTTGCCAATCCGGCAAAAAAGGCTCGCTTTCGGGAATTTCAAGCGAAAACGGAGATGACGTTTTCCTCACCGCGCACGACGATCTTGGCGCTGTTGCCATTGCAATAAACAAGCTTGACTACGATTTATCCGAAGAAGACGTTGCAAAGGTATATAACGCTTTTGCCGAGATTGCGGAGAAGAAAGAAAAGGTGGGACTTAAAGAGCTTGACGCTATTATAGCATCGTCTGCTATGCAGGTTCCCGCAACTTACAAGCTCGACACTTACGTTATCACCTCGGGAAATACCATTTCCGCAACCGCGCACATAAAGCTCACAAAGAACGGAAATCCCACGGAGGGCGTTTATATCGGCGACGGATCTATCGACGCCGCATTCCAGGCTATTGAAAAAATTACAGGCTGCCACTACGAGCTTGACGACTTCCAGCTTCAAGCCGTAACCGAAGGACGCGAGGCTATGGGACAGACCGTCGTTAAGCTTCGCTCGGGCGGCAAGGTTTATTCCGGAAGAGGAATATCCACCGACATCGTAGGCGCAGGCATACAGGCGTATCTCAGCGCTCTCAACAAAATCATTTACGAGGAGGAAGTAGAATGAAGCTCTCCTTTTCCACACGAGGATGGCCGGGGCTCACGTTCGAAGAAATGATCGAAACTGCAGTCGATATGGGCTTTTCGGGAATAGAAGTTTACAATCTTCCGAGCTTCCCAAGCCTTACCGACAGAGGCGGCCCTTTCCACAAATACAATACTGCGGCAACCGCCCGCGGACTTCGTGAAAAGCAGCTCTCGATACCTTGCTTTGACACCTCCTTTGATATATCCTCCGACAAATCCGTCACAGATTCTCTTGAATCTCTTATGGAAATTGCGCGCAACACTCACGTCCCTTACGTTGTCGTTTGCGCTTTATCCGATAACGAAGACGCAGTTTTTTCGTCGCTCAAGGCGCTTTTGCCAACGGCAGAGAAGCTTGACGTTACGGTGCTTGTTAAAACAAGCGGTATCTATTCCGACACCGCAAGGCTCCGCAATATGCTCGACCGTTTTGCAAGCGATAACCTTGCCGTTCTTTGGGACGTTCACCATCCGCACAGAGATAAGGGCGAATCGGGAGATACGACCATAAAGAATCTCGGATGCTACGTTAAGCACGTTCATTTGCGTGATTCCGACGACACGGGCGCCTACCAGCTTATCGGAGAGGGAACTATGCCGATCGACGATATTATGCGAGCTCTCTCTTCCGTCAACTACGATAATTTCATTTCGCTTGAATGGAAGCCCGAGTGGCTTCCCGATCTTCAGGACCCCGAGGTTATATTCCCGTATTTCGTTAACTATATGTCGAGCTTTGCCTCCACGAGAGATTTGAAAAAGAAGTTATACTTCAATCACGACGGCACGGGGCAGTACATCTGGAAAAAGGACGAGCTTATCGACCTTACCTTCTCCGAGGTGCTTGACCGTGTTGCAGAAGAGGTGCCCGATCAGTATTGCTTCAAATACACGACTCTTGATTACACGAGAACCTACGCCGAATTCCGAGAGGACGTTGACCGCTTTGCAAGAGCGCTCGTTTCCCTTGGCGTCAAGGCAGGCTCAAAGGTTGCCATCTGGGCGACGAATTTGCCCGCTTGGTATATCACTTTCTGGGCGACAACGAAGCTTGGCGCTGTTCTCGTAACCGTAAACACGGCGTACAAGATTCACGAGGCTGAATATCTGCTTCGCCAATCCGACACGCATACGCTCGTTATGATAGACAGCTGTCTTGACTCAAATTATCAGGAAATAATCAACACTCTTTGCCCGGAGCTTAAGGACACCGTCCCCGGCGAGCCGCTTCGCTCCAAAAGATTGCCTTTCTTGCGTAACGTTATTACCGTTGGCTTCAAGCAGCCCGGCTCTCTTACATTTGACGAGGCTATGGCAAGATACAAGCTCGTAAGCTCGGAGCGTGTAGCGAAAATGGCCGCTGCCGTACGTCCAAGCGACGTATGCAATATGCAGTACACCTCCGGCACGACGGGATTCCCCAAGGGAGTTATGCTCACTCACTATAACGTTATCAACAACGGAAAGTGCATCGGTGACCGTATGGGGCTTTCAACGGCTGACCGTATGATGATTCACGTGCCCATGTTCCATTGCTTCGGCATGACGCTGTCCATGACTTCCTGCATGACCCACGGCGCGACCATCTGTCCGATGCCCTACTTCTCCGCGAAGGCTAAGTCGGATCGTAGCCATGTCGTTCTGTGGGCCAAG
>JAZRGJ010000150.1:0-2245 GCA_045644125.1 Eubacteriales bacterium
CCTCCTGCATAACCTGCTCCCTCGCCGCACGGATAGATATAGTCACTGCCGAAAAGCAGTCTTGTTTCGGCATCTCTGAGTATTCTTATAGGCGCGCTCGTTCTTGTTTCGGCGCCTGTTAAAATTGCATAATCGCTTGCAAAGCCTTTGATTTTTTTGTCAAAGCTTAAAAGTGCGTTTTTGATAGAATTACATACGAAATTCGGCAAATATTCGGAGGGCTTTACGAGCTTTACGTGCTTTCCGTCACGGTAGCTCGGCAAAACTTTGCAAGGCTCGCTTACGAGCTTGTCCGAAAGAAAATCACCGACGGTCGTTATCGGAGCTGAATAATCGGCTCCGGCAGATAAAAACGCCGCTCTCTCGATTTTCCTTTGAAATTCAATTGCGGATTTCGGAGTTGCGCCGTAGTCCTCTTTGAAAATTGAACATACGACTGCGGAATTTGAGTTTTTTCCGTTGCGTAAGCTTCCGCTCATGCCGTTTACAACAACGCCGCCATCTTCACTTGCGGCGGGAACGACTTCTCCGCCGGGGCACATACAAAACGTATATACACCTCGGTTTTTCGTGTCGTATGAAAGATTGTATTCAGCGCTTCCGAGAAGCGGGTTGCCTGCGTACTTTCCGTACAAGGCCTCGTCGATTTCTTGTCTTGGGTGTTCTATTCGCATACCTACTGAAATGGGCTTCGCTTCTAAAGAATAGCCTTTGTTGATAAGCGTTTCATACGTATCGCGGGCGCTGTGTCCTATTGCCAGAATAAGCGCTCCGCATTCGAAGTTTCCCTTGTCGGTTTTAACGTAGCGCTTGCCGTTTTGCGAAAAGCTGTCAAGATATGTGGTGTTGTAAAGCACCTCGCCGCCAAGCTCTTCGATTTTCAAGAGCATTTTATCAACTACGTCCGATAAAATATCGGTTCCGATGTGAGGTCTTGCGAGGTAAAGAATTTCGGATGGCGCTCCGAAATCAACGAATTTCTGCATTACGTAAGACGAAGATTTGTCGTTGATTCTTGTTATAAGCTTGCCGTCCGAAAATGTTCCTGCGCCTCCTGCGCCGAACTGAATATTGGTGTTTAAATCAAGCGTACCGTCTTTTTTGAATTTTAAAACCTTTTTTTGTCTTTCCTTAACGCACGCCCCTCGCTCTATAAGAAGCGGTTTGAATCCTTTTTCCGCAAGTAAAAGAGCGGAAAAAATACCGCATGGGCCGCTACCGACAACTATCGGGCGCGCGCCTATCGGCTCATCTCCTATCGGCGCGTCAAGCGTTGCCGCTTCAAGTAAGGTGAATCCGTTTTTTAAAAGCTTTTCGGAATCGCGCTCGGAAAAGCTGTCGCTTACGATAACCGAATAAACGAATACTATGTTTGATTTATCACGTGCATCCGTGCTTTTTCGGAATATACGCATAGCGCTTTCGGAAGATTTTATTCCGAGCTTTTGAAGCTTGATTTTTGCAACTGAAAACGCCTCTTCGGGAGAGGCGTTTATCGGAAGCTTAATATTATTGACAATATAAGACCGAGTATTTTGCGTCATTTCAACCTCTAGGCATTATTGACACGGTTTCTTCAACCAAATTTGAATCCGTCATAGCGGTATAGTTAGCGTAAAGCCATATTAAAAATGCAACGGCAAGGCATACAACCAATGAAATTATAGTGCCGACTCTTATGCCGAATATTTTTCTGTTCATAGAATAACTCCTGTTAATTGCGGATTATTTATCGGCCGTTCTTACGCCGATAAGCTTTTCGTTAAGGAAACGTTTGAGGGATTCGTAGTTGAAATTTCTCTCAAGCGAGCAATCGTAAGCAACTGAAATAGTACCGGTTTCCTCGGAAACGATAACGATAACCGCATCGCTTGTTTCACTCATTCCTATCGCGGCTCTGTGTCTTGTTCCGAGGTCGGAATCAATATCCGTTCTTCTCGTAAGAGGAAGAAGACAGCTTGCCGCCGCTATGCGAGCTTCGTCAATTATGACTGCGCCGTCGTGTAACGGAGCTTTATTGTAGAAAAGGTTTCGAAGCAAGGATGAGTTAACGTCGGCGTTTATCGTAACGCCGGATTCGATTATATCGTCAAGCTTCGTTGTTCTGGCTATTACGATAAGCGCGCCCGTTTTCGATGCCGAAAGGTCCATAACGGCGCTGCATACGTTGTTGATCGTGTTTTGATAGAGCAAACGGCGGCGCTTGTGGTCGCTGAAATTAAGTATGCTGCCAAGAGATCCCGAG
>JAZRGJ010000151.1:0-4850 GCA_045644125.1 Eubacteriales bacterium
GGGCGCAGTTATTGCGGTTGAGGATTTACCGAGAAGCTGCCTTGGAAATACGGCCGCCGAAATAGAAAGGCTTATATCGGCAAACGATAAGCTCAGAGTTTGTTTCGATACAAACCATCTTCTGACAGAGAACAACGTTGACTTTATCGAAAGACTCGGAGATAAAATTATCACGCTTCACGTATCGGATTTCGACTTTATAAATGAAAGGCACTGGCTTCCCGGTGAGGGCAAGCTTGATTGGCAAGCAATTTATAAAAAACTTATCGAAAAAAGCTACACGGGCCCATGGCTTTACGAAATAAGCCTTCTTCCAAACCCTAAAACCATGGATAGACGCGAGCTTGAATTTACCGATTTTTACAATAACGCTATGGAAATTTTCGAGGGCAAAATTCCGAATCCCATAGGAAAGCCCAAAGAAAACCTTGGAATGTGGGGAGTTAAGTGAAGCAAAGCTTCGCGCTACGAAACAGACTAATAAAATGCGCCATGAACGCAAAACGCCTAACGGCGGCAAAATACAATACCGGAGAGAAACATGTCAAAAATTCCTGAAATTTTAACGAGCATCAGCGGCGAAAAAATAGACACCGTCACAAAATGGGAAAACTTTCGCAGAGAAGAAATTATCAATCTGTTTGAAGAATATATGTACGGCGTTCGTGATATTGAGCGCCCCGACGACTTGATTTTTAACGTTAAGCGTCAATTTACTCTTTACGGAATGAGAGTTAAGGATATTGAAATCGGATTTGACGATTACCGCTTCCCTTTCAAGCTCTATCTTCCCGCAAAGCTTGAAAAACCTGCGCCGGCATTTATTTACGTCCAACACGAAAATCTTGAAAACTTTATGCACTTCGAGGAAGACGGAAATATGAAATCCGAGGAAAAAGAAAGCTATCTTCCCTTGAAGAATATAACCGATAGAGGCTATGCCGTAGCCGTTATGCCGACATTCTCTCTTTACGTTGACTGGTACGCAGGCGCGAACTACAAGCAGGGAGTGCTTGGTGCGGCAACCAAAAGAACGGGAAGACCGCGCGCGAAAAACTCATGGGCTTCAATTTCTGCTTGGGCTTGGGGAGTTAGCCGCATAGTTGACTATTTTGAAACGGATTCAGATATAGACGAAACAAAAATAGCTTCTATTGGACATTCAAGAAGCGGCAAGGCTGCCTTTTGGGCGGCGGCGACAGATAAGCGAATTTTGCTCACAGTTCCCAACAACTCAGGCACCTGCGGTGTCGCCGTTCTTCGTGGCAAAAAAGGCGAAAAAATTGAGAACATTACGAGAAAAAGTGACTGGCTGTGCCCGAAATTCAAAGAATTTAAGGACTGCGAAGATATGCTTCCCGTTGACCAACATATGCTCGTTGCATCAATTGCGCCACGCTATATTTACATATGTGATTCGGTAGAAGACGAATGGTGCGATCCCGATGCGGAATTCCTTTCGGCTAAGCTTGCAAGTGAGGTTTTCGAGCTTTACGGACTTCGCGGCCTCGTAGCTCCCCAAAAGCCTATGCTGAGCGAAGCATACCAAGAAGGACACATCGCATTTCACGTTAAGCCGGGCAATCACAGCCAAACGCTTTTTGACTGGGATAACGTAATGGATTATTTTGATAAAATACTTCGCGGTGAAGTTTAATCTACTAAAAAACAGAAAGCAGAGATTCAAAGGAGAAATTATCCTACCCTTGAATCCCTGCTTTTTGTTTTAATTTATTTTATTTTTTCTTGAATAAATCGCTCCACTTTTTCTTTTTTATTACAAACCAGAAAAGTGAAAATCCGCCTGCGCCGAGCACTGTAGCAGAGCCCGCTGTTATACCTGCGATAGCTCCACCGCTAAGCCCTTCTTTTTCAAGCTCGATTGCGCATGAGTCGCAGATATAATTCCTATCCGCATCAACGTGCGCGCCCACAGCTCTTATTTCGCCGCAAGAATTGCAGCTTACGTCGCAGTTATTGTCATACTGATGACCTTTTGCCTGAATATATACGGAGAAACAGATTTCACAAATTGCCCCTTCCGTACAATTTGCCTCGCCGCCACGGTGCTCTACGTGCTCGCTGACGGTAAGAGTAGCATCTACGTATTCTATTGCGTAGTTAGCGCCCGCATCTGCGCCGCTGCAGAATATAGAGTATTCGCCTGCGGTTTTAGTATCGGAAGCGTCGGTGCTTATGCTTGGCGGCGTAACGAATCCGTCCTCACCGATAAATCCCGTTACAGTATATTTAAGCTCGGGCAAAAGAAGATACTGTTCTACCGAAGCGCTTTCAGCGCTCACCTTAAGCGTCGCCTTTTCAACGCTTAGCGTAATGCTTGTAAAAACTACCGTATAATTATCACTATTCGGATAATAAATAGCCTTATGCGCATTTTCACCTGCGCCGCCAACGAAGTCTAAAGGTGATTCCCAATACCAAACGCCGTTATCATCCTCGGGCAATTCAACATCAGAAAGACTTGAGCCGAAAGTCACTTTAAGTCCCGTAGGTATCTCGGGTGTTGAGGTTTTTTGCTCTATATAAACTTGAAGCATTAATTCGCCAAATCCATTATAATTTGAGCCTTCGGCAACCTTGTAATATACGGTATAATATCCCGAATCGCTTGCTTTGGGAATTTCGGTGGAATATTCGCCGCCTTCAAGCTTATAAAGCAACTCTCCGTAATTTGACACGCCTGCCGTTATAAGCGGCTGCGCTTCACCGTTATATACGAGATTTTCTATTTTAGCAGGGTAAAGGGTAAGCGTAACGTCCGCCTTTTTCACCGTAACGTTAACGTCAACGCCTAAAACGTTATTGTAATTTTCGGTATCGTAGGGATAAAAATCAACTTTGTGAGTAGCCGCGCCGACCTCTCCTACGTATGCCTCTCCATTCTGCCAATGCCACAAGCCGTTTGGCGCGGGTATTACGTAAATTTCAGAAAGCTTCTGCCCATACTTTGCCTCGATTCCCGTCGGTGCGCTGACGATGGGAGTCGCCTTACTTATGGTGACCGTAAGGCTTTGAGCTTCGGTTCCGTTATAATGGTTATTTTCCGCTATTCTGTAATAAACGGTATATTCGCCTGCGCGAGTTTCCGTAATATTGTCGTTTGAAGCCAGCTCGAAGAAGCTTTCTCCGTCGAGTGAATATTCAATAGCGCCACCGACAGATACGCCCTTAGTGATAATAGGCTGAGCCGTACCCGTGTAAACGAGTCCCTCTATTGCGCAAGGGTTTTCTATGAAGGCCGAATCTGCTTTAAGTATTTCAAAATCACAGCTATCCGTTACCTCAAAGTAATTCTCGTTTGCCGGAAGAGTTACTTTTACTGTATACATTCCGGGCTCCGTGGGAACGCTTGCGGTATACCACTCGTCGCCCTCATCCTTGGGCTTATATTTTATTTCTGCCTTTGATACGTCGTTGGTTTCGCTCGTGATAACGGGCGCATTAGCATTTCTGTTGTCCTCAGACCACGCCCAGCTATCAATACTTAAGCTTATCGAGCCGTTTTCAACGAAGATTCCGCCGTCCTCTATCTCAAGATAAGTGTTTTCTACAAGCTCACCGTATACATTCAGCCGAGCGCCGCTCTCTACCGTGAGAGTTGAATAGAGCCTGCAGACGACGCCTTCCTTTATAACGAGAGTCTGACCGTCACTAAGGGTGAAAGGAGCTTTAATCGCAAAGTCATCCGTAGGAGTTACGGTTCCACCGTATAAAACACCGTTTATGATACCGTGACGTTCTTCTTCCTTAACAAAGTCTAAAGAACTTGCATTTAAAATCGCATTGCCCGGCGCGCCGTCATCGGATTCGGTTATAAGCGTACCCCACTTTATTGAGCCGTTTACGTTAAGCACACCGCCGGTAAGCGTCATTACGTAACTCTCTGCGGCATATTGACAGCCTATTGCCAAATCATTGTCAGGAACATCGGCGCTTATTACGCCGCCGCTGATTTTTATGTGCGAGCCGTTAGGGCCATATCCCGCCGAGCCGATTGCAAGTCCTGCGTCATCGTTGCACTGAGCATCTATGATACCGCCGCTTATATCTATGTACATCTCTGCGCTACCATTATGAACACCGATAGCGGTACCTGCCGATGCGGAAATAGCCGTTATATTGCCGCCGCTTATATTTATCTCACAGCCAAAGCTGCTGTTTTCTCCCGAACCTATCGCCGCCGCCGCAGAGCCGCCGTTCGCCGTAACAGTACCGCCCGAGATATTTATATATACGTCTTTGCCGTATCTTGCCGAGCCTATTCCGGCGCCCGAATCACCGCCCGTTCCCGTGACATCACCGCCCGAAATATTTATGTAAGTTTTTGAGTCGCTTCCGCTCGAAGCGCCCTCACCGATTCCGGCAGCGGAACTGCCGCCCGTTGCCACAACGGATCCGTACCGAATGATCCATTCCGGGTCATCCCAGATTTCCTGTACGGTATAGGTGATCACATTTCCGTCGTCATCCACATAGGGAAGACCCCGGAAGGTATCCTGCCAGCCGTTTTTCAGGGTCAGAGTCACGGTTCTGCCCGTATCCTTACCGTTAGCCAGCAGCCTCACCGTTACCTGGAACTGTTCATGAAGGTTACTGGAATTCAACCGACCGTAGTCCCAGCTCTTCTTTACCGTTACCGCGGTCTCCTGGGCCAGGGGGGTGTTGGTAACCAGGTATGCCACCTCGGCGGTGATCGGCTGATTCACGGAGGTGTTCACCTCGGTCTTTGGCGAGAACACGATGGCATTGCCCGAATTCGTGTTCCGGTCAAACTTACCGTTGCTCAGCATGTTGCTCAGGTAGTAATCGGTGTACCAGTTGTTGCTGTA
>JAZRGJ010000152.1:0-2017 GCA_045644125.1 Eubacteriales bacterium
AGCCTGCTCCGGAAGCTTTAGCGAGGTAATTGTAGAAGAAGTTAGCAAAGCCTACGCCAAAGGTCGTAAGGGCAAGTCCCGTAACGTTTTGATTTGCTCTTAAGGTAATCGTTAAGAAAGAGTATATCAAAGATGCGAGAAGCGAGCCGATAATGCAACAGATAAGCGGAATCAAAATTGCAAGCGTGCCGTTTATGCTTTTCGTTGCATTGTTGTAGAAGAATGCTCCCGCAAAACCTGAGATAGCGCCCATTGACATAATGCCGGGGATACCGAGGTTAAGGTTACCGGATTTCTCCGTAATTGTTTCTCCGACAGCTCCGTAGAGGAGCGCTGTGCCGAAAAGTATTGCGTTTTCAATCGCCAAAATCAAATGTGTCATTTTTCAGCCTCCTCCTCGTTGATTTCAAGCTTGCGGATTTTAAATTTATCAAAGTAATTCTTAACTCTTGCGCCGGGAACGAGTTTATAATTGATAAAGAACTCACAACCGATAATAAAGAAGAGAAGAATTCCTATGAGGATGTCGGAATATGCCGATTCAAATTTCAAGGTCGTTGAAATTTCACGTCCACCCGAGGAAACGAAAATGAAAAGGAATGCAGAAAGTATCATAATAAGGGGATTGAATTTCGCAAGCCACGCAACCATTATTGCCGTAAAGCCTCTGCCCTCGGATATTGAGCTTGAAATGTTCTGCGCAGGCGCTACGATAAGAAATCCCGCAATGCCGCAGATGAGTCCCGATATTGCCATTGTACGAATGATTACTTTTTTAACGTTGATACCAATGTATTTTGCGGTGTTTTCACTTTCGCCTACGACGGAAATCTCATATCCTTGCTTACTGTACTTAAGGTAAACGAACATAACGGCGTCAATCAAAAGAACGGTGAGAATGATAATCCAATAATTTGCGCCGAAAATCTTGTTAATCTTTCCCTCGGGGTCAAGAATTTCTTTACCGACCGAGCTGCTCGTTTTATTCCAGAATTTCATTGAGAAAAGCGTAAGATATGCTGCAATGGAGTTCATCATAAGAGTGAAAAGCGTTTCGTTTGTGCCCCAGATTGCTTTAAATATTGCGGGAATCACGCCCCAAAGCGCACCGAAAAGCATTGATGAGAGGAACATCACGAGGATAAGGAGCGGAGTGGGAAGGGAATAGAAATTGTAAAGACAGAATGCAGATGCCAAAGCTCCCGCTATAACCTGTCCCTCAGCGCCGATATTCCAGAATCGCATTTTGAAAGCGGGGGTAAGAGCGAGGGCAATACAGAGAAGTATTGCGGTATCTCTTAAAGAAACGAGCGTGTTGTCGCCAAAAACGCCGTCAAACATGGTTTTGTAAGCTTTAAGTGGGTTTTGCTTAAGTATTGCAAGCGTTACGACGCCGACGAGCAAGAGCGCTATTAAAATTGCCGCGCCTCTTATCGCCAATGATTTTTGCAAACTTATCGTCGGGCGCTTGATTATGTGGAAAAGAGGCTCACGCTTTGCTTTCGTCGCTTTTTTGTTGCCGATTTCTGCGGCGTTGGGGTTTGATAAATCCTTGTTCTTTAAGTTATTCACCGAGCGTTTCTCCTTTCCCTTTAGTCATAAGAAGTCCGATTTCTTCTTTCGTCGTATTTCTTGCGTCAACGAATCCTGTAATGTGTCCTGAGGCAATTACCATAATTCTGTCGCAAAGGTCGATAAGGACATCAAGGTCTTCTCCGACAAAGATTACGGCAACTCCGTCTTTTTTCTGATTGTTAAGTAGATTATATATTCCGTACGAAGCGTTAACGTCAAGTCCTCTTACGGGATACGCCGCCATAAATACGGAGGGAGCGGCGGCAATCTCACGGCCAACGAGAACTTTTTGTATATTACCGCCCGAAAGTCTGCGCACGGGGGTGTGCTCGTCGGGAGTGCTTACGCTGAGCTTTTCTATGATTTCCAACGCTAAAGTACGGGGGCTTTTTCTGTCGAGAAGGAATGATTTTCCTTTTTTGTAGCTTCGGAGCATCATATT
>JAZRGJ010000153.1:0-5656 GCA_045644125.1 Eubacteriales bacterium
CGAAAAGATGGGCAGGCTCGTCAACGCTTTTGCATCTTGCATCTTCAAGCTCTGCAATTTTTGCAAGCTTTTCTGCGGCAAGGTCGGAAAGGGTGTCAAGCTTTGACTTTTTCTTCGCGTGGGTAAGAATCGGCTTCAATGCGCGGCGCGCCATTCTTTTAAGAAGCTTTTCGTCGTGAAGGTCGTCAAGCATTTTATAATACGTGAGTATCGCAAAGGCCTTGGCGGTATATTCAGTCGCCTCGTTTTCAAGAAGCATCGGGCGCTTCTTAAAGGGATGCGCTACGCAACGCATCTTCTTTGCGGCAATTTTCTCGTCGGGCACGTAAAGCATTCTGACGAGCGCCAAAAAAACGCTATCGTAGCTTAAGGTGACGTTTGAAAAAACACCCGTATGTCGCTTCATTGCGCGACACACTCCGCAATAGCTCGCTTTATAAAACTCGTAATCTTTAACTAAAAGCTCGGGGTGATATGGTTTTACGTAACCGAACAATTAAAGCTCCCCTTTCGGATATGTGTACTACTTCAAAGTATATTATAGCACAAAACTTCCGCTTTGTGTTAACTTTTTCAAAATTTTTAAAATTTTATATTATAATACGGAAAAAGAAACCCCGAAAGAAGTCAAGTTCTTCGGAGTTTCTTTTGAAAATGTCAACTTTGGTTTGCGTTTTTTACGTCAAAATTTAACACGGGGTATTATTTATTGCTGTTCATGCCCTTGCGAGAAAGGGATATGCGGCACTTCTTAACGTCAACGTCTTTGATTCTGACTTCAATAACGTCACCGGTTTTGAAGAGCTCGGAGGGGTGCTTTATGAACTTATCGCTCATTTCGGAGATGTGAAGAAGTCCGTCGTGGTGAACTCCGATGTCAACAAAGCAACCGAAGTCAACTACGTTTCTGACAGTTCCCTTAAGCTGCATATCGGGCTTCAAGTCCTCAATGTCAAGAACGTCGGTTGAAAGAATGGGAGCGGGCGCATCCTCACGGATGTCACGGCCGGGCTTTTCAAGCTCGCCTATTATGTCAAGGAGAGTCGGCTCGCCGCAGCCAAGCTCTTTCGCAAGCTTTGCCGTGCCGTATTGCTCTGCTTTGAAGCGAAGAAGAGGAAGGCTGCCGGCCTTAACGTCCTCTACCGAGAAGCCGAAGCGACGGAGAAGGTCCTCTGCTATAGCATACGATTCGGGGTGAACTCCCGTTGAATCGAAAACGTCCTTTGCGCCGTGAATACGAAGGAAGCCTGCGCACTGCGTGAACGCCTTTTCACCGATTTTGGGAACTTTGAGAATCTGCTTTCTCGTCTTAAATTCGCCGTTTTCTTCTCTGTAAGCAACGATGTTTTTCGCCGCCGTCATATTGATACCGGAAACGTAGGAAAGAAGCGAATAGGAAGCCGTGTTTATATCAACGCCGACAGCGTTAACACAGTCTTCAACTACGCCGCCGAGAGCCTCAGTAAGACGGTTTTGCTTCATATCGTGCTGATACTGACCGACGCCGATTGCCTTAGGCTCAATCTTAACAAGCTCTGCCAAGGGATCCTGAAGTCTTCTTGCGATGGAAACCGCGCTTCTTTGCATAACGTCGAAATCCGGGAATTCCTCGGTCGCAAGCTTGGATGCCGAGTAAACCGAAGCGCCTGCCTCGGAAACTATCGTATATTTTACGCCCTTGGGGCACGCAGGATCACGAAGAACGTTTTCCGCAATGAACTTTTCACTCTCGCGTGAAGCCGTTCCGTTTCCTATCGAAACAACGTCAACGGAGTGATTCTTTATAAGGCGAAGCACGCGCGCCTTGGAGTTTTCAAGGTCGGATTCGCTGATTCTGCCCTTATTTCTGAAAGGATAGATAACGTCGGTTGCAAGCACCTTACCCGTTTTATCAACGACGGCAAGCTTACAGCCGTGACCGTAGCCGGGATCGTATCCGAGAACGGTTTTGCCCTTGATGGGAGAAACGAGAAGAAGATTTCTGAGGTTTTCCGCAAAAACCTTGAGCGCTCCCTCTGACGCATCGTCGAAAAGCGAGGTTCTGACTTCTCTTTCAATTGCGGGGAAAAGGAGTCTTTCATATGCGTCGTCAAGCGTAGCCATAATGAAAGGAAGAGCGGCGGAATCCTTGTTTGTTACAACACGGGATACGAGCTGCGCAATTCCGTCCTCCTTGGGAAGAGTTACGGAAACCTTAAGGAAGTCCTCTTTCTCACCGCGGTTTACGGCGAGGACTCTGTGTCCTTTAAGCTTCTTTATAGGCTCTGAAAAATCGTAATAGTTTTCGTAAACGCTCGTTTCTTCCGTCGTACCCTTAGTGGTGAGCGAGCCGTATGCAAAGGTATATTCACGAAGCATTTTTCTTATCTCCGCATCGTTTGAAACGTCCTCTGCGATAATATCGGAAGCTCCTTGGAGAGCAGCTGCCGCATCGGGCACTTCCTTGCCCTCTTCTTCGGAAATGAACTCTTTCGCATACTCTTCGATTGAGGGCTCATACGACGCCTTCTGTTCAAGAATATAGTTTGCAAGAGGCTCAAGTCCTTTCGCTCTTGCGATAGAAGCTCTGGTTGTTCTCTTGGGCTTATAAGGTCTATAAATATCCTCGATTTCAACGAGGGTTTTCGCATTGTTAAGCGCAAAGCTTATTTCGGGAGTGAGCTTGCCCTGCTCGTTAATAAGGTTTTCAACCGTCGCGCGGCGCTCCTCAAGGTTTCTTAAATACTGAAGTCTGTCAAAAAGGTCACGGAGCGTAACGTCGTCAAGCGAGCCGGTTACTTCCTTACGGTATCTTGAAATAAAGGGAATGGTGTTACCCTCGTCAATAAGAGCGACGGTATTCGTTACCTGCTCCTCTTTGATGTTAAATTCTTCAGCCAAAGTTTTTACGATGTCCATTAGATTTCTCCAAAATTTTGTTGTATCGCGCGCACGCATGCGCACTTATTTATTTTAACATATTTTAAGCGGTTTGTAAAGGGATTTTTGAGATTTTCCGAGCAGTAAATTAAAAACAAAAAAAGAACTCATTCGCAAAGCTCAAGAGTTCTTTTTTGTTTTGGGGAATCAGCCGAGCGCTTCAAGCCCCTTGATTTCTTCGTCCGAAAGATAGCGCCATTCGCCGCGCTCAAGGCTTTCGTCAAGCGGAATCGAAGCGAAGCGAATTCTTTCAAGATAGATTATCTTCGAGCCGACGGCGGCTATCATTCTTTTAATCTGATGGTATTTTCCCTCGGTGAGCGTTATTACTCCGCTTCGCCTATCCTCGTTTAAAACGATTTTCGACGATTTACATTCGTATCCGTCGGAGAGGGTGACTCCGTTTTCGAAATCCCTCTCGACGCTGTCGGGGAGCGGATCCGCCGACTCAAAGCGGTAATCCTTTTCTACGTGGCGCTTCGGGGAAAGAAGCCTATGCGCCAAAACGCCGTTATTCGTTAAAATCATAAGCCCGACCGTGTCCTTATCAAGACGTCCAACGGGAAAAAGCTCCATTTTGCGAAGCTCCTGAGAAAGAAGCTCCGTGACGTAGGGATTGATTTTATCGTCGGTGGAGCTGACGTAGCCCTCAGGCTTATTAAGCATAACGTAGGTATATTTGCGGAAAGTAATTTCACGCCCCTGAAAGCTTATTACGCATTTTTCGGGATCGACGTGGCGAGAGGTGTCACGCACGGGCTCGCCGTCAACGAGGATGCCGCCGCGCTTTGCAATAAGCGACGCTTCCTTTCTCGTGGCAAGGCCCATATCGGAGATCAGCTTATCTATTCTCATATCGCCTCGCCCTTTGCGATTTTTTCCTTATTGTACTGAAGCATATATAGACCGTAGTACTTTCCACGCTTTTCAAGAAGCTCGAAGTGGTTGCCCTCTTCGATTATCTCGCCCTTTGAAAGAACTATGATTTTATCTGCGTGCTGAATAGTTGAAAGTCTGTGAGCAACCATGAGCATCGTTCCGATATTCATCATCTTTTCAAGCGAATTCTGAATAAGAATTTCGGTTTCGGTGTCTATATTTGCGGTTGCCTCGTCGAGTATCATAATTTCGGGGCGGTGCGCTATCGTTCTTGCAAACGAGAGAAGCTGGCGCTGACCTTGCGAGAAGTTGTTGCCACGCTCACGCACGGGCTCGTCGAGCCCCGATTTCAGCTTGTTTATAAAGTGGTCTGCGTTTACGTATTTGCAGGTTTCAATGACGGTTTCGTCTGAGATTCCCTCTTCGCCGAGCGTTATATTCGAGCGTATGTTGCCGGAGAAAAGAAATACGTCCTGAAGCATCTGTCCGAAATGGCGGCGAAGCGATGAAATCTTGATTTTTCTGATATTGATACCGTCAAGAAGAATTTCACCCTTTTGTATATCGTAATTACGGCAGATAAGCGAAAGTATCGTGGTTTTACCCGAGCCCGTCGCGCCGACGAACGCTACGGTTTCATTTGCGTTTACCTTGAACGAAACGTCACGAAGAACCCATTCCTCGCCAACGTAGGCAAACCAGACGTTTTTAAATTCGATATTACCCTCGACCGTGTCAAGCTCTATTGCGTCGGGCTCGTCTACGACACCGGGCTTCATATCGAGAATCGTGAATATTTTCTCACCCGAAGCGAATGCCGACTGAAGCCTGTTAAACTGCTCGGCAAGGGACTGAATGGGGTTGAAAAACTTGTTTATATACATATAGAAGCTGACTATTACCTCGGAGGTGATAGCTTTTCCGAGGAAAGTCGTTCCGTCTATCGCGCCCTTTGCTCCAACGTAGAAAAGGAACATAACCGTCGTGATATAAAGCATATAAACCATGGGTCTGAATATACCGAAAACGAGAATTTGATTTCTCTTTGCTTGCGAAAGCTTTCTGTTTCTCTCTTCAAACTCCTCAAGCTTCTTTTCTTCACGGCAGAATATCTGCGTTATCTTCATACCCGAAAGGTTTTCGGAAAGATAGGTGTTTATTGCGGTCGTTCCGTCCTTAACTCTTCTGTGAGCTCTTCTTGAAAACTTACGGAAAATTACGGTGAAAAGAACGATAAAGGGCACGAAGCAAAGCACCATGAGCGTAAGCTCGTAGTTAAGAAGAAGCATTGCGCCAAGCACGCCGAAAACTACGAAAACGTTCTTTACAAGCTGCGTTAAAATGCTTGTGAAAAGCATTGAGATAGCATTCGTATCATTCGCAACGCGCGTTACGAGCGTTCCGACGGGAATGTGGTTAAGCTGGTCGTGAGAGAGGCCCTCGATATGAGTGAAAACGTCTTCTCTTATAAGAGAGAGCATCTTCTGTCCCGTTACTTGAAGAAGTATCGACTGAAGATAGGTGCAAACGAGAGAAACGATAAGTATTCCTCCGTAAACGATAACCCAGGTGATAAGCTCCGCCATTTCAAAATGAGCCTTCAAAATTCCCTGTATTTTACCGATAAGCATGGGAGAAATAATGTCGTAGGAAATCGAGAAAAGCATCAAAAGAGCGACGAGCACGAAGTTAAAGGCGTAGGGCTTTGCGTACTTTAACATTCTTTTTATTATTTCGCCGTCTTTCATGTGGCGGTCAAAGCCTATCGCCGCCTTCTTATCCTTCATAAAGATGTAAGCGAGCGTGAAAACGAGCGCAAACGCACCGATTATAGCGCCGGCAATTATAAGGGGATAGT
>JAZRGJ010000154.1:0-16441 GCA_045644125.1 Eubacteriales bacterium
TCTTTTCGGTGAGCTTCTCGGTGAAATCTTCGCCTTTTCGCTTGAGGGCGAGGCAAAGCTCGTTACCTATACTTGCGGATACCACCTCGGCAGATTTATTTACGCAATAGACGCCGCAGAGGATTATGAAAAGGATAGGGAAAGCGGCTCTTATAACCCGTACGTTTTGCTTTACGGGGGCGCAGAGCTTACCGCAGAAAACCGTGATTCCATAAAGTGCGCGCTTCTTTTGGAGTGCAAAAAAATCGAGGGAGCGGTAAACCTCATGCCGTTTGGAAACCGAGCGACGATTGAAAATATAATTAAAAACATCATATACGAAGGACTCGTCAGAAGAATGAATTTTCTTGACGGGGAAGAAAAGGAGAAAGAGAATGAAAGATCCTTATAAGGTACTGGGCGTGTCAAAAAACGCAAGCGACGATGAGATCAAAGCCGCATACCGTGAGCTTGTGAAAAAGTATCACCCGGATAATTACGGCGCAGATAATCCTCTTCGTGAGCTTGCCAATGAAAAAATGCAAGAGGTAAACGAGGCTTACGACGAAATCCAGAAGATTCGCGCAAATTCCGGAAAATCAAAATCAAATTCAAATTACGACTATTATTACTCGGGCACCGGCGTTTACGCTGACGTGCGCAGAATGATAAACGACAGAAGATTCACCGATGCCGAAAAGGCGCTTACAGCGGTTGCCGAGGTTGACAGAACTGCAGAGTGGCACTATCTTGCCTCCGTGCTTCTTATGCACAGAAATCGCCAGAATGACGCAATGCGTGAGCTTGAAATCGCTTGCAATATGGACCCGACGAACGTTGAATATCAAAAGGCAAAGGAAATGTTCAACAGCTCCGCTCGCGGCTACGGAAGCGCTTATTATAACAACGGCGGCGCCGCTCGCCCCCGCTCGTCAAACGACGATGCGTGCAATTGCTGCGCAAACCTTATTTGCCTTGACTGCCTTTGCGAGTGCCTTGGCGGAGATTTCATTTCCTGCATATGAGAACTACTAAAAAACTGACGCTAAGCTCAATAATGGTTGCCCTCGGCGTAGTTATAATGTACCTTGGCGGTATGATTGAAGTTTTGGACCTCACGGTGTGCGCCCTCGCCTCTCTTATCGTAGTTTTTATCTACCTTGAGGTCGGCTCGCCTTACACCTGGCTCACCTGGCTTTCTACATCGCTTATAACCGCCATAATATTTTTCGGAAATCCCATATGGCTCAATTATTTTTTGGTTTTCGGTATTTATCCGCTTTTGAAAGCGTATATAGAAAAGCTTCCCCGAGCTTTGTGGGTTTTGTTTAAGCTTCTTTATGCAAACGCTGTCGTGTGGGCGCTGTTTTTCTTGATGGAGTTGATTTTCGGTATTCCGCTCTTTGGAAAGGACGCGCTTTGGATAAAAATCGTTTTGTATGCGGTTATTAACGTCGCTTTCATTGCGTACGACGTTTTTATCACCGTTTCCGTCAAGATTTATTACGGAAAAATAAGACCGAGAATCGCAAGTATGTTAAGATAAATTTAAACTAACGTGGAGTTTTAAATGACCAAAATAGGTTTTGTGTCACTCGGTTGCTCGAAAAACCTTGTTGACACTGAAGTAATGCTCAGAAAGCTTTACGACGCCGGATTTGAAATAGTCCCCGACGAGAGCGAAGCTGAGATAATAATTGTAAATACCTGCGGCTTTATCGAAAGCGCAAAGCAGGAGTCGATTGACAATATTCTTGACGTGGCAAAGCTTCGTGAGTGGGGCAAGTGCCGCGGCGTTATCGCAACGGGCTGTCTTGTTGAAAGATACCGTGAGGAAGTAATGCGTGAGCTCCCCGAAGTTGACGCCCTCGTCGGTGTCGGAAGCCTCGAGGATATAGTTGAAGCTTGCAGGGCCGTTTTGCGAGGTGAAAAATACACCTCTTTCCGTGATAAAGAAACGGCAAAGCTCGGCGGCGAGAGAATACTCACGACGGAGGACCATACGGCCTATCTCAAAATTGCCGAGGGCTGCGATAACCTTTGCACCTATTGCGCAATCCCGATGATACGAGGAAAAATGCGAAGCCGCGCACTTGAGGATATAGTTAAAGAGGCGAAAGAGCTTGAAGAGCTTGGCGTTAAGGAAATCAACCTTATAGCGCAAGACAGCTCACGTTACGGCCTTGACCTTTACGGAGAATATAAGCTCGCAGAGCTTGTCAGGGCAATTTGCCGTGAAACGAAAATTCCGTGGATAAGGCTTCTTTATTGCTATCCCGATAAGATAACCGACGAGCTTATCTTTGAGATGAAAACCAATCCAAGACTTTTAAGCTACATAGATATTCCGATTCAGCACATATCCGACTCGGTGCTTCAAAGAATGAATCGCCACGGCGGTGAAGCGCTTATCAGAGAAACCGTGGAAAAGCTTCGCCGTGAAGTTCCCGGCGTGATTTTAAGAACTACCGCAATGGTCGGCTTCCCCGGTGAATCCGAGGAAGATTTTGAAAAGCTTTGTCTTTTCGTAAAGGAAGCTCGCTTTGAGCGCTTCGGCGCTTTCACCTATTCTGCCGAGGAGGGAACTTTGGCGGCGGAATTTGACGGTGAGATAGACGAGCAAACGAAGCAAGACAGATACGACGTCTTAATGCAAACCCAGCTTACCGTTACCGAGGAATTGAATGAAGCAAACGTCGGCAAAACGCTTGAGGTTCTTTGCGAGGGCTTTGATACTGTTGCCGAAATATATTACGGACGCTCGTATATGGATGCGCCCGACGTTGACGGAAGAGTTTATTTCACATCGAAGAAAAAGCTTTCCAGAGGCGAATTCGTAAACGTTAAAATAAAAGAAGCTCTCGACTATGATTTGGTCGGCGAAGCAATAAACTAAAAGTGAGGACTCCCAAATGAAAAAGACAGCTCTTAACCTGCCAAACACGCTCTCGATTATCAGAGTGCTTCTCGTTCCCGCATTCGTTGTTGCGCTTCTCGCTATGAGGAATATCGCAGTTTGGGGACTTATCGTTCCTGCGGTGATTTTCGTAGTTACCTCTCTTACCGATATGCTCGACGGCAAAATTGCGAGAAAATATAATCTCGTTACCGACTTTGGTAAGTTTATAGATCCCCTTGCGGATAAATTTATGGTAATCGGCTCGCAAATTGCGATACTCGCATACCTTCTTATCAAGGGCGAGGTCATGCTCGGCGTAGTATTCATGTGCGTAGTTCTTCTTATACTCCTCCGTGAGCTTGGCGTAACGAGCCTCCGCCTTGTAGTTGCAGGCAAATCCGGCATCGTCGTTGCCGCCAGTATGCTCGGAAAAATCAAAACGGTGTCGCAAATGGTTGGCACTCTCGTTATAATCCTTGAGCCCCTCGTTTTCCCCTTCTTCGCAGTAAATCATATCGCATCGTACGTTGTGATGGCGATAATGGCGTTTACCACCGTATTCTCGGGACTCGATTACCTTAAGGCGTATCTGCCTCACATAGACACAAACAGCTAACTCGGCATTGACTTTTTGGTAAGAACGAAAACAAAATGAAATATTTTAGGTAGAGGTTTTTGCCTCTACCTTTTCTTTTATCAAATTTAAATCTATTAAGGTTGAAAACCTTGCGTTTTTCTTCGAATATCATTAAAATTTCGTTTTCTTTTTCCGTTTTCTCCCTCCGACGTATAAAATACGCCTCTCGGTCGAAGAACGAAAAATCTTCCTCAAAAATTCTTCGCCGAGTTTTGCTATCCGAAAAATTCAGCTCCTTCCGTGAATTTTTCGTGGGAAGGCTTTTCGTTCGTTAGATTTTTTGAAGTTAGCCCGATTGACTTTGAAAGTTTATTGTGTTAAAATAATTTCAATAAAACTTCCAAAGGACTTTTATGAAAAATATAATTGAGCTTGGTTTCTCGGGGGAATACAGTTTTCCGCCGTATCAGAAATTCGGACCTGCGATACGCTCTTGCAATATAATTCACTTGGTTTTGTCGGGCAAGGGGTATTTTACTGCAGGCGGGATCACTTATGAAATAGGAGCGGGGCAGGCGTTTATAATTTATGAGGGCGAAAGGGTAGAGTATCATGCGGATAAGCTTACGCCCTGGAGCTACGTTTGGATAGATTTTTCCGGCGAGGCGGCTTCGGCGCTTATCTCGAAAACGGGTTTTTCAGACCAAAACCGTGTAACGCCGGTAATGGATACGGAAGCCTTTCTTTCGATTTTCAGGCGGCTTCGGGAGCTTGCAACGACTGATGCCGAGAAGCTCGTGCGCCTTTCTGTGTTTTTTGAGCTTATTGCGGAATTTTCGAAAAAATTTCCAAGAGAGGATACGAAAGATAAGCGAGAGGGAGTTGCCGAAATCGCAAAGCGACTTATCAATGCAAACTTCACGAGCACCGAGTGCCGAGTTGAAAAAATAGCCGAAATCGTTGATATAAGCCGCTCGCAGCTATACAGAATCTTTATGGATAAATTCGACGCATCTCCCAAAGCTTATATAGACACGCTTCGAATCGACCTTGCGAAAAGGCTTCTTGCGGAGAGCGATATGACGGTTTCCGAGATTTCATATTCGGTGGGCTACGGCGAGCCGCTTTATTTCTCAACGGCTTTCAGGAAAGCCAGCGGAATGTCACCGAAGGAATTCAGGAAAACGTACAAAATATAAAATGAAAGACGAGAACTTAAATTGTCCTCGTCTTTTTTTGTTATTCAAAAATAAGCTTCAATTGCTTGTCAAACACCGTGTCAGGAGAACCGGTGAAGCTTTTCGTCGTTTCATTCGTATTCTTGATAACGACCTTTTCGGGTATTATCATTCTGTTGACGTTTTCGATTTCCTCGCCGTTAATCGTTACCTTTTCCGCGGTAATATCAAAGTCGCCCTCCGGCGTTATGTCGTTGAAAATTGAAACGTCGGTTGGTGTTTTAAGGGTGAGGCCGTCTATCGTGATATTTTCGGGATAATACGCCTGGTATCCGAAATTGTGGTGCGCATAAAATCTTGCGTTAAATAGATTTATCGAGTTTCTGTCGTTCATAAGGCGGCAGTTGATAATATCAATGTCGCCGCGCCAGGTGCAACCGTAATCGGCGCGGAGCGAGATTATCTCGTTTCCGTAGATAGTGCTATCTTTAATCGTGAATTTTCCGCCGCCCGTCAAGCGAAGATAAATAATTTCGGAGTTTATAACCTTTCCGTTATAAATTCCCGCATGAGCGTCGAATCTTGTCAGTAGACATGAGTCGTAGGTGATGTTTTTGCAGTAGTTCGAGCCCATGATGCCCCAGGTAACCTCGTTTAAAGAGGGCATGCCGTTGGGGTAGAAGAAATTCGACTGACGGCAATTCTTGTAGTAAATATTATTGGCAAGCGTGCCGCCGATGTCGTAAGAGCCCATATTTGAGCGCGCGCTTCTTTCAATATAGCACTTGTGGCCCGTAACGACGCAAGAGTCAAGTAGGATATTATTGGTTTCAGAAATCGAGAAAAACGGATGATAGGGCGCACCCGTGTCACTTTCGTCGGTGATATAGTGCTCGATATTCTTAAAAGTCACGTTGGGGCGCTTAACGGTGATATTTCTCTCGTAATAGGTGTATTCACGGGGCGCTTGATTGGCTCTTGTCGTGAATTTGCCGTTTTCAACGGTTATGGGCGCATCGTCAATTCTGTAGACCTCAAGCTTCGTAACGTTATTATAAGGCAAAAGCGACGGCGTCGTTTCGTCTATGTTACCGTCCCCGTCAATTATAATCAGCTCGTGCTGCGATGCGCCGGAGTTAGAGGTTGCGCCAAGGCGCTTATACACCTTTTTACCGGCGTCGTAGGGGACTATCATTGCGGTATATCCGAGCTTCAAGGGGAGCTTTTTCGTGTTTATATCTATCGGGCAAGCTGCGGCAAGAGCCTTAACTTCGTCGCTGTTTTCTCCGTAGCTGACAAGCTCGCATTCGTTTTTCACAATAAATATAGGAGCCGTTCTTTCTGCGTCGTCGGGGAGGACGTTTCTGTCGTCGATAATGAAGCTTGCGCCGCAAAAATCCGTATCGGTTTTTATAATGACGCTCTCACCGTCGGTTTTGCCGATATAATAGCAAGCGCCCGCATCTGCGCAAACCTTTGCTCCACAGTCGTTAGCAAACGAGTGAGCCGCCTTTATCGAATAAAAATCGTTTCTTTTTCCGTCGCCTACGGCGCCAAAATCAGAATAGTAAACTATTTTCTTCATTTTGATATATCTCTTTCTTATTTTTCGGTGATTTCAAGCTGGGAATTTAACACGGGGTCCAGTGAGCCTTCAAGCGAAATCACCGTTTCATCAAGGTTTTTGACGCTTATGTTTTTCGTTATAATCGTTTGGTTTACGTTATCCACTTCCTCGCCGTTAACCACTACTCGGGGCGCGGTAATATCAAAGTCGCCCTGCGGCGTTATATCGTTATAGACGTATACCTTTGCGGGCTTGTTAAGCGTAAGGCCGTCAAGTTTTACGTTTTCGGGATAATAAGCCTGATAGCCGAAATTATGATGCTCGTAAAATCTTGCGCCGAGAAGCCAAACCGTGTCGGACGAATTCATGATTTTTACGTTTGTAATCTCAACGTCGCCTCGCCATGTGCAGCCGTAATCCTCACGGAGAGCTATCAGATAGTTGTTGTAAACTGTGCTGTCACGAAGCGTGAATTTTCCGCCGCCCGTGAGGCGAAGAGTGGTGAGGGTTGAATTTATAATCGATGCGTTGTAGATTCCTGCGTGAGCGTCAAAGCGGGAGAGAAGACAAGAGTCGTAGGTGATATTTTTGCAATAATTCGTTCCCATTATGCCCCAAAGGCTATTGTCGGGCGTTCCGTCTTCTTTAAAGAAGTTTGCCTGACGGCAATTTTTGTAGCAAATGTTATTTGCCGTGCCGCCGCCTATATCGTAAGTGCCCATCCAGCTTCTTCCGCTTGTTTCCTTATAGAATTTATGTCCCGAAAGGATGCAGTTTTCAACAAGGATATTGTTTACGTTCAAGGGGAAAATGAATCCCGAATACGGAGCGCCGTCCTCGCCCTCGCCGACTATGTAATGCTCAAGGTTTTTAACTGTCGTGTTTGAGCGCTTTATAACGATATTTCTCGCATAATAGGTATATTCTCTCGGCGCTTGGTTGGCAATCGTCGTAATCTTTACGTTTTCAAACACAACGGGCGAGTCGTCTATTCTGTGAACTACGAGCTTCGTCACGTTTTCGTAAGGCAAAAGAGCGGGGGTATTGGGATCGATAACTCCGTACTTATCTATAACGATAAGCTCGTGTTGGTCCGCGCCGTCGTTTGAGGTTGCGCCAAGGCGCTTATAAACCTTTTTGTCCTCGTCAAAGAGGATAATCATTGCGGGGTAACCGGGGGCAAAGGGAATATTTTTAGTGTTTATATCTATCGGGCAGAATGCTGAAAGAATTTTAACGGGAGCGCCGTTTCTATCGTAGGTTATAGGCTCTTTTTCATTTTTTATTATGAAAATTGCGTTAAGTCTTTCGGGTTCTTCGGGGGCTATGTTTGAGTCGTCAATTATGATTTCAGCTCCGCAAAAATCCGTACTTGTCTTAACGATAATGCTCTCGCCCGCGGTCTTATTTATGTAATAAATTGCATTTTTGTCGCCGAGCACCTTTGCTCCTATCTCGTTTGCGTATGCGTGAGCCGCTTTCATTGCGTAAAAGTCATTGGTTTTGCCATCGCCTTTCGCTCCGAAATCAGAATAAAAAACTACGTTTTCCATAGTCAAAGCCTTTCGTTAATCCTTGATTTTAAGTTGTGAATTTAAAGTTTCGTCGGGCGATATTCCAAATGAAGTTGCGCCCGAAATATTTTTGAGCGTTATGCTCTTCGGCAAAATCGTTTTGTTGACGTTTTCTATCTCCTCACCCTTGTAGGTAACTCGGTCTGCCGTAAGGTCGCATCCCTCGCCGCAGGTTACGTCATTAAAGAGATAAAGGCGCGCAGGCCTTGTAAGCTTAAATCCGTCAACCGTTATGTTTTCGGGGTAATAAGCCTGATAGCCGAAATTGTGATGCGGATAGAACACCGCGCGTATGATATATTCCTCGTCCATGCCGCTCACGTTTTCAAACGTCACGTTTTTAATCGTTATATCTCCGCGCCAGGTGCAGCCGTAGTCCTCGCGTAGCGAAATCGCACCCTCTCCGTATCCGAAATGAACGGTGCTGTTTTCAAGAAGAAAATTTCCGCCGCCGGTCAGTCTCAGCGTTGCTAAAGTGCTGTTGCGTATCGTTGCGTTGTAAACGCCCTGATGCGCGTCAAAGCGAGAAAGAATACAGTCTTCGTAAGTTATGTTTTTACAGTAATTAGAGCCCATAATGCCCCAAGCGGCGTGATTGTAGCTGCCGTCATCGAGGAACATATTCGTCTGCTTGCAATTTTTATAAAGGATATTGTTTGAGTTTGAGCCGCCTAGGTCGTAAGTGCCCATAGGAGAGTTTCCGCTCGTTTCCCAATAGGTCTTGTGTCCTGTAAAGCTCGAATCAAGAAGTGTAAGATTGTTTGCGCATCCGGGCGATATAAAAGGCCCGTAGGGAGCGCCTGTGTCGCCCTCATCGGTAACGTAGTGCGTAAGATTTTTTATCGTCACGTTTGAGCGATTTATCAGAACGTTTCTTGAGTAATAGGTGTATTCACGGGGCGCGGCGTTTGCTCTCGTTGTGAAAATGCCGTTTTCAAACGTTATAGGCTCGTCGTCAATTCTCACAAGAACAAGACTCGTGACTTTCTCGTAAGGGAGAAGCAGGGGAGTGCTTACGTCTATATTTCCATTCTTGTCGATTACGGTAAGCTCGTGTTGGCCAGCTCCCGAGTTTGAGTTGCTTCCAAGTCTTATATAAACCTTTTTGTCGGTATTATATAGGATTGCCATTGCGTCGAAGCCCGGTGCAATCGGAAGCTTTCTCGTGTTAATATCGAGTGGGCAAGCCTCATTGAGAGCCTTTACCTCGCTTGAATCGGGGCCGTATTCCTTTTGGCTGTATTCGCTTGCGATTACGAATATCGAAGCGCGTCTTTCTGCGTCGTTTGGCATAATGCTTCTGTCGTCGATTATAACTTCAGCTCCGCAAAAATCCGTGCTCGTCTTAACGGTAATCGTTTCGCCGCCCGTTTTGCTGATATAGTAGGTTTTTCCGGCTTCGCCAAAAACCTTTGCGCCTATTTCGTTTGCCTT
This sequence comes from Eubacteriales bacterium, assembly GCA_045644125.1. Lineage (GTDB taxonomy): Bacteria > Bacillota > Clostridia > Oscillospirales > CAG-272 > UBA1740. The sequence continues at coordinate 9,209 of JAZRGJ010000154.1, forward strand.
TTCGTGCGCCGCTTTAATTGCAAAAAAGTCGTTGGTTACGCCGTCACCCTTTGCGCCGAAATCCGAATAATAAACTTTATTTTCCATATTAAGCCTTTCGGTTAATTTCCAGTTTAAGTAGTGAATTAAGCTTTGCGTTGGGAGAGCCGTCAAAAGAAAACGCATTTTTGGGGAAGTCCTTGACGTCTATTTTCTTCGGCAAAAACGTTTTATTAAGGTTTTCTTTAACCTCTCCGTCTATTTCAACCGTATCCGATTCGGGATTAAAATCGCATCCCGGAGCTATGTCGGAGAAAAGCGAAAGCTTTGCGGGCGTCTCAAGCGTAAGTCCCTCTATCGTGATATTTTCGGGATAATAAGCCTGATAGCCGAAATTGTGGCAAGGGTTGTATTCCGCGCCGAAAACGAATGTTTCGGGTTCGGTATTTTTATATATTACGTTCTTGATTTCAATATCTCCGCGCCAGGTGCATCCATAGTCCTCGCGAAGTGAAATCAAGGAGTTTCCGTAGCCAAAAATCGCGCTGTCGCGAAGTGTGAATTTTCCGCCGCCCGTGAGGCGAAGATTAGCAACGGTCGAGTTTATTATCGATGCGTTGTAAACGCCTGCGTGAGCGTCGAAGCGTGAAAGAAAACAACCGTCGTAGGTGATGTTTTTACAGTAATTTGAGCCCATAATGCCCCAAACTCCGTAAATTCTTTTGCCATGCTCGTCTATGAAATTTGACTGGCGGCAATTCTTGAAATACATTTTGTTGGAGCTGTTTCCGCTTAAATCGTAAGTTCCCATCATTGAGCGGCCGCTGGTTTCCCAATAGGTTTTATGAGCGCTTACGACGCAATTTTCTACGAGAAGATTGTTCGTATGGTTTGCATCTATAAATCCGTTATAAGGCGCGCCCGTGTCGCCCTCGTCCGTCACGTAATGCTCGATATTCTTTAAGGTCGTGTTTGAGCGCTTGACGGTTATACCTCTTCTATAGTACCAATACTCGCGGGGCGCGGCGTTTGCCCTCGTTGTGAAAACGCCGTTTTCAAGCGTTATAGGCGCATCGTCAATTCTGTAAACCTCAAGCTTCGTAACGTTATTATAAGGAAGAAGCGCGGGGGTGCTTTCGTCAATATTTCCGTTTCCGTCTATAACGATAAGCTCGTGTTGGTCGGTGCCGGAGTTAGGGGTGTTTCCTTGTCTTATATAAACCTTTTTGCCGGCATCAAATGGGATTATCATAGCAGGGAAGCCGAAAGACAGGGGAAGCTTTTTCGTGTTTATATCAAAGGGGCAAGCTGCGGCAAGCGCCTTAACTTCGTCGCACTCTTCGCCGTATTCCGCCACGTCGAAGTCGCTTTCTATAATGAAAAGGTTGGCGCGGGAGTCGGGATCTTTTGGCGCAATATCTCTGTCGTCTATAATAAAATGCGCTCCGCAAAAATCCGTGTCAGTTTTAACGGTAATGCTCTCGCCGCCCGTTTTGCCGATATAGTAGGTTTTTCCGGCTTCGGCAAAAACCTTTGCTCCGATTTCGTTTGCCCTTTCGTGAGCGGCTTTAATTGCGAAAAAGTCGTTGGTAACGCCGTCGCCCACAGCGCCGAAGTCAGAATAAAAAATCTTGTTTTCCATTATTTATTACCTTTTACTATACTTTCAAGTTGCGATGCGAAAACCTTGTCGGGGGAGAAAATAAATTCCGTTACGTTTTCGCCGATTCCGGAAATTTCTATATTTTGCGGCAAAATCATTCTGTTAACGTTTTCGATTTCCTCGCCCTTTACCGTAACGCGCTCCGCAGTAACGTCGTATTCCTCGCCGGGGGTTATATCGTTAAAGAGATAAAGCGCAGCGGGGTTTCTCAAAGAAACGTTCTTGATTTTTACGTTTTGAGGATAGTACGCCTGATAGCCGAAATTGTGATGAGGGTAGAAGAGCGCTCCGAAAAGGAAAACGTTTTCTCTTTTGTTGAAAAATCTTACGTTTTCAATCTCAATGTCGCCTCGCCATGTGCAACCGAAATCTTCTCTTAATGAAATAAGTAGGTCGGAATGCATCTTCACGTTTTTAAGGGTGAATTTTCCGCCGCCCGTGAGTCTTATGGCGTCAAGCTCGGAGTCTATGATAGTCGCATTGTAAACGCCTGCGTGAGCGTCGAATCGGGAGAGCATACAGCCGTCGTAGGTGATGTTTTTGCAATAGTTTGAGCCCATAATGCCCCAATTGCCCCATTCAAAAAAGTTTGCCTCGTTGCAATTCTTATAGTAAAGCTCGTTTGCGTCCTCGCCGCCAATGTCGTAGCTTCCCATATAAGCGTGTCTGTCTTCCATTTCGTAGGTCTTGTGCGAGGAGAGAATACAGTTTTCGCAAAGGAAGTTGTTCATCTGGCGGGGATTTATGAATCCCGAATAAGGAGCGCCGTTATCTCCCTCGCCCACAACGTAATGCTTAAGATTTCTTACCGTAACGTTTGAGCGGTTGATATAAATATTGCGAAGATACGAGGGATAGCGCCTCGGCGCTTCGTTTGCAAGGGTTGTGAATTTTACGTTTTCAAAAGTTATCGGCTCGTCGTCGATTCTGTAAACGAGAAGTCTTGTCACTTTCTCGTATTCAATAAGTATAGGTGTTTTTTCGTTTATATTTCCGTCTTCGTCAATTACGACAAGCTCTCTTTGCGAGTCGCCTGACGTAGGGCTCGAGCCGACTCTTATATAAACCTTTCTCTCGTCGTTTTCGGGGATAATCATTGCGGGATAACCGAATGAGAGAGGGAGCTTTTTCGTTTCGAGATTTAGGGGGCAAGCCGCATTAAGCGCTTTTACCTCGTCGCTCTCTTCGTCAAGCGTTATAAGCTCGCATTCTCTTAAAAGAGTGAAAATGGGAGCGCGTCTTTCAGGGCCCGTGGGCGAGATTGCCTTATCGTCGATTATAACGTGCGCCCCTTGAAAATTAACGTTCGTTTTAACGGTAATAGTTTCTCCGCCCGTTTCGCTTATATAGTAAGTTGCTCTCGGGGTGGCGTAAACCGTGCCGCCGTTTGCGTTTGCAAAGTCGTGCGCTGCCTTCATTGCGTAGAAGTCGTTGGTTTTGCCGTCGGCTTTTGCGCCGAAATCCGAATAAAACACTTTAAGCTCTTCCATAACTAACTCCTTATTTGCTTAAAAATCTCAAAGTATAAGACTGAAGCCTTAATCTTTCCGATAAATACTTATCTTCAAACTCGTCGCTGTGCATCCAAGTGCCGCGGAAGCGAGCGTTTTTCGTTGCGGGAATTATATCAAGAGAGGGCAGTTGCGGCTTCGGCAAAATTTCAACGCTTTCCTTGCCGCCGATAGCTTCAAGAGCTGCGAAGAGCCAATCGGCAGGGCCGATTTTTTTGTCGCCGACCGTGATTTCCGTCGGCAAAAATTTGCCGTCTTCAATCTGATGCGCCGAAGCTGCGAGCTCTTTTTTCGTAACGCTGATTTTCTCCGTCACGCAGTACGGCTGATTTAAAAATCCGAAAACCTCGCCGCAAACGTGCTCGGTCTTTCCGAGAAGAAAATCTCTTGCCGCCAGCATACAGTCGGATAAGGAAAGCGAGGTCGGCTCGCTTATGTAAGCGAAATTATCCGAAAGCTTTTCGAGTATCCACGAAGCGTCGTCGGGCTTCAGCGCTCTCGGCTTTTCCTCGGCGATTCTCTTCGCTATTTCCTCGTAGCCCGTGATTTTAAATCTTCCGTCCGCCTTAACAAGCTTTACGAAGCGGCGGAAATTTTTAAAGAAACGCTCAATGGCTTCTTCGGGGCGCTTCTCGGGCAAAACCCACTTTCCGTATTCGGAAAGATTTTCTTTATAATAGTTGAGCTTATCCCAGAAAACGGGGAACTCCGCCATATTGGGATGATGATAAACTATAACTCTATTTTTTGTTGCAAGCTCGTCGAGAATTTTCGTCATATCCCCGTCCGAAAGCTCGTTGAACAAAAACGTTTCGAGAGCCTTGGTGTAGGAAAGATTATAAACGTTGCAATAGAAAACGCCGTCGCCGCGTACGGTATCCGAAAACGTGTCTGCAAAAATTGGAAGCCCCATTTTGTAAAATGCGTACATTCCGGCGTACGACTTCTGATTTCCGGGAGGCACGGCGGCGTAAATATCGCCCCTTCCCGTCGCGCGCTTTATTGCCGATAAGGATTTTTCCTCGGTTTCGATAACTCGGCGTATAGCTTCGTATGCGTCTTCTATGTCCGTATATTCGTTAAGAATCGGATGAACGCTATGTCCGTAGGTGTGGTTTGCTATCTCGTGATGAGAAAGCGCCTCTATAACGTCGCTTCGCCCCCAATTCACAAGCTGGTCGGCAAGAAGTCCGACAAGGCAGAAACAGCCTTTTATTCCTTCTTCGCGAAGAATTTCAGCCTCCCGATAAATTGCGTTAGCGGCTTCATTCGAGGTAAAGTCCTCCGTGTCAAATGAAAAAATCAATTCTGTCATTTAACGTTTTCTCCTATTCTTATTATTGCCGAAATTTCTTTGAGAAGAGTTTCTTTCGGGATAGGTCTGCCTTCTTTAAACCAGTTAAGAACGACGACCGCAACTCCGCCCACCATCATATTGGCAACGGTATCTACGGATGCAGGGAGCGAAAGCCCCATTTTAACGCTTTCGATAAGCTTAAGCTTTGTTTCTTTGAGGTTTTCGAGAACGATAACGTTTATGATGCTTCCCGCATCCTCGCTTTCGAGTATATTCCTTAATATTCTTTCGTTTTTGTCGAAGAAGTTTATTACCTCTCGCGCATACTCAATATAGTACCCAACGGTTGCGTCGGGCGCGCCGCACAGTCCCTTAGTTTCGAACTTTACACGCAAAGAGCTTATAAAATAACGCAGAAAGTCGTATTTATCCTCGAAATGCTTGTAAAAAGTCGCGCGTCTTATTTCCGCTTTTTCGCATATCTCGTTTATAGTGATATTTTCAAATTTCTTCTCGCTGAGAAGAGATTCAAAGGTTGAAATAAGATTTGCTTTTGTTTTGATTACTCTTGCGTCGGTTTTTATTTTGATCACACCTTTTCCGTTAAAAAAATAAAATAATAAACTTATGTTTATTATATAGGAAGCCGCAAGCATTGTCAATAAACTTTTCTCGTTTTTGGTAAAAATCTTGAAATATTTTCGTGTATGTTGTATAATAAAATAAAACTAAATTTAAACGGAGGCAAATATGCTGGAAAAAAGACTTTTGGAAGAAATTCTCGGCATTGCCGTATCAACCGGCGCAGATTTTGCGGAGGTTTTTTGCGAGCGCACGAGAAACGGAAGCGTGAGGCTTATGGGCGGCGCAATTGACACGGTGGCTGACGAAGTTGTGTCGGGCGTCGGAATACGCGCTTTCCAAGGCGTAAGAACCGTCTACGGCTCTACCTCGGATATAACGAGAGCGGGGCTTATTAAATGCGCAAAAGCGGTTGCGGAAGCCGTGGGGGATGGCGGCGCTGAAAGTCGGGTTGTTCTCACGGAAAGAATTTTCCCGAATATTCACGGTGTGAAAATCAATCCCGTATCCGCTGAAATGAAATATAAGTGCGACCTTTTGAGAGAGGCTTGCTCTGCGGCTCGTGAGTACGACGAGAGAATTGCGCAGGCGGTCGGAAATCTCATATCCGTTGACCGCTCGATACAGATAGCGAACACGGAGGGGCTTCTTGCGACTGACAGACACGTAAGAACGAGAATGGCGGTAAGCGCCGTTGCATCGAGCGGCGGTGAAAATCAGTCCGGCTCGTCATCTCCCGGACGTGGCGCGGGCCTTGAAATATTCGACTCCATAAAGCCCTCGGACATCGGTCGTGAGGCGGCAAGACAGGCGGTGACGAATCTTACCGCAGATTACTGCAAGGCAGGGCAGATGCCCGTCGCTATCGAAAACGGATTCGGCGGCGTTATTTTCCACGAGGCTTGCGGCCACTCGCTTGAGGCAACCTCGGTCGGCGTCGGAATGTCGCAGATGTGCGGAAAGCTCGGCGAAGTCGTTGCCAACGAAAAGCTTACGGCAATAGACGACGGAACTATAGAAAACGCTTGGGGCTCGAATAATATTGACGACGAGGGTAACCCCACCAAGCGCAACGTCCTTATTGAAAACGGCGTTCTTAAATCCTATATGGTTGACCGCCTCGGCTCTCGCAGAATGGGTATGCCCATGACGGGTAACTCACGCCGCCAGAGCTACACCTACGAGCCGACCTCGAGAATGACCAACACATTTATCGACAACGGCCCCGATAAAAACGAGGATATTATAGCGTCTATCGAATACGGACTTTACGCAAAGTCTATGGGCGGCGGCTCTGTAAACCCCTTGACAGGAGCGTTCAACTTCTCGGTTAACGAGGGTTATATCATAAGAAACGGTAAGATTTGCGAGCCCGTAAGAGGCGCGTCGCTTATCGGAACCGGCTCGCAGATAATAAAAGATATAGATATGATAGGAAACAATCTCGCAACGGCGCAGGGTATGTGCGGAAGCTCGTCGGGAAGCGTTCCGACCGACGTTGGACAGCCTCTCATCCGTGTTTCCAATATCACAGTAGGAGGAAGATAAATGAACTTCGATAATTTAAAAAAAGCTCTTTCGGATGCCGCTTTGGCAGCCGGTGTAAAAGAGTACGAAATTTACTACGCCTCTTCCTCGGAAACGAGCGTCGGAGGACTTAATAACGAAATAAATTCCTTTTCATCCGGCACGTCCGGCGGAATTTGCTTAAGACTTATTTATGACGGAAAAATGGGCTACGCCTCAACCGAGCTTATGGAAGAGGGCGAAATGGCGGAGCTCGTTATCAGAGCTCTCGAAAATGCGAAAAACACGGATAAGCTCGCAGAGAGCGGACTTTTCGCAGGCTCCGAATCCTACGAAGATGCGAGAATGAAAAAGTACGAGCCCGTCAGCGCCGCAAAGCTTAAGAGCGTAACGCTTGACGTTATGAAAGAAACCTACGCTGCAAGCGATAAGGTGACGGACGGAACTGAGGCGAATGCGGTTTCCGCAAGCTTCTCCGTGGCTCTTGTAAATTCACACGGGCTTGACCTTAGAAATGAGTGCGGCGTTAACGTCGTCGTTTGTCAGGCGGTCGTTTCAGACAAGGGCGAAACGCAGTCGGATTATTCGGTCGTTGCGTATGACGAGTCGATAGATATTGCGGCTGTCGCTAAAGAAACCGCAGACGGCGCTCTTTCTCAAATCGGCGCAGGACT
>JAZRGJ010000155.1:0-7641 GCA_045644125.1 Eubacteriales bacterium
CTCTCAACTTCTTCCAGCGTGTTCTGGTTAAAAACGGCGTTATCGACAAGCTCAAGGAAAAGGGAATAGAAGAGGGCGATACCGTCAATATCTACGATTTCGAGTTCGATTTCGTTTATTAAAAGAAAAAAGACTTTGCAAGCTTGCAAAGTCTTTTTTATATTTACGTTTTTATTCTGCCTTTTCTACATCCGCTTTTTCAGACTTATCTGCCGTTGAAAGTCCGACAACGTCATTAACGGGGAGGGCAAACGCAATTCCTTGGCCCTCGCTGTTAAGTCCTGCTTCGTTGTAAAGCGCATGAAGAATATCGTCTTTTATTTCACGAGGAACAAGTATCATAACGATTTCTTTTTCCGGTTGGACGGTGATTCCGTAAAGCTTTTCCGCTTCAATATTCGCCGTACCTCTTGCGTGAATAACCGTGCCGCCACGAGCGCCTAATTTCTTTGCCGCATCCATAACAAGATCGGAAAAGCCCGCGTTAACTACGCAAAATATAACTTCGTGTTCAAATTTCATTTTTAACTCCTCCGATTTAATTATTAGTTGGCAAGTTCGCCAAAAACTGATAAATTGCAACGCCTATTATGCCCGTCATAGGAATTGTGTAGGCAATGCCTTTTCCGTTCTTTATGCTTGCGAACTTTTCTTCGAGAGCTGCAAGAGCTGCGGGCGCCTTTTCTTCTTTTATGATGCTGAAAATAACGCTTTTCTCGCTCTCGGAAAGACCGAGAAGATTGAGCATTTCCGTATTAGCTGTACCTTCAGCCGCAAAGCTTAACTGCATATTAACCTCGAACTCTTGAAGAAAATCGGCGTAAAATTCCGCTTTTTTTCTGTTAACAACGGTAACGAGAAGTTGAAGCTTTTTGGGCGCGAGGTTTTTCTTTTTTTGGGGCTTAACTGTTTTTTCTGTATTTGCCATGGGAATCACCTCACATAAATCTGATAATCTGCTCGTCGTCAGCTTCGAGTATGCGTTTCATAGCTATGCGCTGAAGCATATGCTTTTTAACTACCGCGCGGAAGCCGAGCAGCTGAATTGTGATAAGGGGAGTCATTGCAACCATTGCAACGATGCCGAAGCCAAGGCTCATGATTACCGATTCTTTTCCATGGAATGCAAAGCACGCGCCGATGGAAAGCGGGAGTATGAAGCCGGACGTAAGAGGTCCGCTCGCAACTCCGCCCGAGTCGAATGCTATTGCTGTATATATTCCCGGAACGAAGAACGAAAGTCCCAGTGAGACAAGATAACCGGGAACAACGAACCAAAGAATGTTGAAGCCGTAAATTATTCTGAGCATCGCAAGGCAAATCGAAATGCCGACGCCGACCGACAGCGCAATCATCATAGACGTCTTGCTGACAGTACCGTCGGTAATATCCTCAACCTGCTTGTTAAGAACGTGCACCGCAGGCTCCGCAAGAACGACAACCGTTCCCAAAACGAAGCCGAATAACGGCAGAAGCAGCTTTAAATCCTTTGAAAAAGTTCCAAGGCTCTCGCCGATTTTGTATCCTACCGGCATAAATCCTATTGAAACGGATGCCAAGAAGATAACGAGACCAATGAAAGTATAAACAAGACCTATCGAAATTTTTATAAGCTTCTTTTTCGGGAGCTTAAGGCAAAGAATTTGAAGAATGACGAAGAAAGCAACTATAAGTCCAAGCGCGATAAATACCTCTTTTGCGGTATCAAAAATCGTGTGACCAAGCGCGCTCAACTGTTCGTCAACCGAATAGCTCGGCTTTTTATAATCGATATTTCCGTCAATGCCAACGCCGAGTATCATAACCGCAAGTATAGGGCCGACCGAGCACATAGCTATAAGACCGAAGCTGTTTTCCTCAACGTTCTTACCGCCGAGAGTAGTTGCAATACCAACGCCAAGCGCCATTATAAAGGGAACTGTAATGGGGCCCGTCGTAACTCCGCCCGAATCAAATGCGAGCGAAAGAAAATCCTTGTTTCCTTTCTCCGCAACGAGAGCGGCTATTGCGAAAAGTATCATATAAAAATAGAAGAGCATTGATGAAAGCGGCTTCTTGAATATAATTTTCAAAACGGAGAGCAAAAGGAAAATTCCAACGCCGATTCCGACGAAAATGATAAGAGTCGTTCCGTTTATAACCTTTGAAACCTGCTCCGCAAGTACGGTGAGGTCGGGCTCGGCTATCGTTATGAAAAGTCCCATCAAAAAGCAAACGAAAAGAAGCCTGAATAAGTTGTGCGACTTCGTAAGTCCCGAGCCTATATGCTCGCCCATCGGAGTCATCGCAAGGTCGGCTCCGAGATTGAACATCGCAATTCCGAAGATCAATAAAGCGGAGGATATTATAAACGTCACAAGTTCTGTTACGCTAAGCGAAACGAGAGGGGTGAAGTTGAGAATAAGAACTATAACCGTTACCGGTAAAACCGAAATCAAGGATTCTTCAAATTTTTTAAGAAGTATTTTAAACAAGCTCCCGCCTCCTTTTTGCGCATTATATTTATTTTAACATAATTTAGCAATCAAGTCAACAGATAAAAAGAAAAACAAAGCGCAGAATTTTTGAAGTTCTGCGCTTTGTCGGGCATCAGTATATTAGTAATATACCTCAATAATATTTTCATCTTTCATATCCCCGTCGGGAATAAAGCAAACGTCTTTTGCGTATTCAAAGGAAGGCTTCGTTTTAGTCCACTCTTTTCCGTTCAAAATGAATTTCTTTTCTTCCGAAGGATTGCAAAGAAGCGTGAAATTCTTGCCAAGATACGAGAAGTTTACAGAGCACTCACCGAATTCTTCGGGAATACAAGGCCTGAGCGTTAAGCCGTCGTATTCGTAAGTAATTCCGAAGAAATAAGAGTAAACGTTACGAAGAACGTAAGAAACCGTTCCCGAAAGGTACTGAAGCTGAACTCTGTGGGGAGTTTTTTTAGACGCGCTGTAAGCGTTTGCAATGCAGAAGGGCGCCGCGTGCGTAAATTCCGGCGGAGCGTATTCTTCCTCTATCGGAAGTATGTATCTTGTCGCCTTGTAAGCCATTTCAGCGTCACCGGCAACGCAAGCCGCTCTTACGAGGAAGCTTTGCGCATGGTTATAGGGGTTTGTTCCGGGGGAATTTCCGTTGCCCTGGCGTCCCGCCTTGTCAATTGCCGTTCTGAAGCCGTTGCTGTTGGAATGGTATCCCATAAACTTGAAGTTTCTTTTTTCGATTTCGTCAAGTATATGTCTTTTTATCTTTTCGTCGCCAAGTCCCGCAATAATCGCCCATGCGTTGCTGACAAGGTAGAGTCTTTCCTCGCCGTCGGGGTCGCAGTCGGAGAGAAGCCATTTTCTGTTGTCGTTGGTGTATCCGTTGAAATATCCGAGCTTATTGAGCGCTTTTTCCATCATAGCCTTGATAAGGCCGTCGCGCGCCTTGAGATAATCTTCCTTAAGCTTAAGATAGCTTTCGTCGAGCTTGCCGTTTGCTATAAGATAATCAAACATATCGGCAAGATTTTTGAGATTGTAAATCATCTGAGCCGTAACGGTAACGCTCTCGCCTATACCGTCAAGACCTATTTTATCCATAACGTCCCACCAGTCGCCGTGCCAGACTTTAGTAAGTCCGTTTTCGCCGATGGACGAGGGGCGGATATAGAAATCAACAGTTGCCTTTATATGCTCAAGAATAGTGGATTTTTCGTCCGTGTCAAGCCACCAAATCTCTTCGTCGAGAATTGAAGTATCTCTTGTGAAAACGAGATATTCGTGCACAAGCTCAAGAAGGAATGCGCCGCCGTCGCAGAAATATCTCATGTCGTGTGGAGCTTCGCGTGAAATCGTGCTTATCTGGCGCGGGAACCAGCCGTCGCTCTTTCTCTGATGCTCAAAAACGCTTAAAATAAGCTCGCGCGTCCACTTCGGGTCAAGAGGAAGCATGCCGGCAAAATCCTGGCTCGCATCACGTGTTCCTCTCATTGAAGAGGGCCAGCCGCGGTCGAGCGAGCAAACCCAGTACATCTGAAGAGGCGCAAAGTAATTCATAAAATTATTGTAAAGCTCGTTTTCCGTCTTTACGGTGCGAATCGAGAAGAGCTCGTTATAGAATTCGTCGGTTTTTGCGAGAATTTCATTGTATTCCGCATCGTTGAAATATTTTCTCTCGTATGCATTTTCTTCTGCGGAATAAGACCTTGCATCCTGTACGGTGAGAACTTGGGTGTAAGTTTTTGATTCTCCGGGGTTAAGCTTGCACTTGTAGCGCGCCGCCCAAACGGATTTTTTGCCGCCGAAAGCGTTTTCGTTCTTCGCTTCGGGGAATTTATACGAATAAGGAGTTCCATCAAGCACGGAATGAGGGGCGAGGAAATTTCCGGCTCCCGTAAACATAGAGAGGTCAACCTCGAACTCTGCCGTTTCGTCATAATCAAAATTGAAAGTAACGGAGCGCTCCTTTTCGTAGTCCATCTCGGGGCTTCTCATTTTTCCGTGAATCGTAAGCGCATTATCGTTAAGGTAGGACCTCGTGTCAAGATACCACTCGGGAAGATCCCATGCAACCATCTGCGGAACGTTGACGTAAGGGAACATTGACGGAGTAACCGTGAAATCCATCGCCTTATCGCTCTTGTTAACGATAGTGGTTTTCATGGAAACCGTCGCTTTGTCGTGAGGAACGAGTATATCCGTTATAATATCAACGTTATCGTATTTTGAAGTATAGCTTGCAACAGAAGGAGTCCAGGTAACTGTGTATTCGGGCTTCTTCATTCTGCAATTAAGCTTCGGGGAGTTGAAGTTGCTTACGGGGATTCCGTCGTTAAGTCCATCAGCCTGCACCCAAACTTGCCATTTGCTTTCCGTTTCGCCAAGCTCACGCTTAGCAACGAGAATGCCCGACGGCGGCTCATACTGAATTTTAACAGGGCCGTTCTGGTCAACGTAAAGAAGGATTTTTCTGTTCTGGTAAACGTAAAACCACGAAGCCATAAGCTTGTCGCTTTCGGTGAGTGTATAGCCTGCTTTTTTATCAAGTTCGTAATGTCCGTATTTGCAATATTGATTTGCTTTTTCGTAAGGTTTGTTCGGCATAATCACATTCCTTTTTCGTTTGTTGACTCTATTATAATACACGCATTTTGCTTTTTCAAGTGCTTTTGTTTTTTTTGTGAAAATTTCGCCTTTCCAAGCCGCAAAGCGCTCTCGGAATTTTAAGCTTGACATATTCTTCGCTTTATGATATAATCTTGCACGTTAATGTTTTTTGAAAGGAGATAGCTTATGCCTACGTGGAAGCATAAAATATCCGATATATCTTATCTTCACTACATTAAGCTTATCTGCCGATCGCTTTTGTTTTGTGTGGCGCTGGTTATTTACATAGTAAATAAAATCAGAGGCGCCGAGGGGCTGTTTCTTGGAATTGAAGATAAACCTATCATATTAACTGTAATTTGGGTTGTTTTCGTAGTTGAAATGATTTTGCGCTTTTTCCCGGCGGAAGTTGAAAGCATGGGTTGCCAAAAACAGTTTGAGCGCAACTTCATGCCAACGGAAGACTGCGTGCCGGAAAAAACCTCTTGGATAAGAACATTCATATCAGCTGCGGCTTGGATTCTTCTTAACGGAGTTATAGGTCTGCTTTATTTCCTCGGCGTTTACGATGCCGGTGTTTTGGTTCTCATAGCGCTTGCGTTTTCCGTTTGCGATATGATATGTATATTGTTTTTCTGTCCGTTTCAAACTTGGATACTTAAAAACAAATGCTGCACTACTTGCAGAATTTACAACTGGGACTACGCAATGATGTTCACGCCCCTCGTTTTCATATGCAACAGCTTCACAATAACCCTCGTTGCGCTTTCCGTTTTGCTTCTTATAAAATGGGAAGTAGTGTATAAAATCCACCCGGAAAGATATGCGGAGAATACGAATGACGCCTTGGCTTGCAAAAATTGCAAGGAAAAGCTTTGTCAACACAAAAAGCAACTTCAAAGCTTCTTAAAAAAACAAAAAGAAGCGCTTAAGAAAAACGCCGAAAAGATTAAAAGTAAAATATCGAAAAAATAAAAACGAGGTTTATCGGACCTCGTTTTTATTTTGCTTAAAAATCACGTCGCAACATAAACGCGCCATGAGTTGTCACATTGACAATGCCATTTTGTCACATAAATTGCGCCACTTTGTCACACAATAAATAAATAATAATTAAATAAAACTTTCTTTCTTACATAGACAAAAGCGCAATTAGTCTTTGATTTTTTTATAAATATTTTCAGCGTTTTCCGCAATAAGCGCTATTTCGCGGGAGTTTGCCGTCTTAAGCTTTTTCTTCTTCGGTAATCCCCAAACGTTGAAAGCCCTCGGCCCTATCCAAGCGCAATATTCGGTCTTTTCAAAAACACCCAAAAGTATAGAAAGGGAAGCCTTTTTCGGCTTCATAAATATAACTTTCATAGGATATTTAATAATTGCGAAAATGAGCTTCGGATAGTGCGCTGTGATATTGGTGAAGCTGATTCCGGGATGCGTTATCGCAAGGCTGACTTTCTCCTCGTCCTTAAAAAGCTCGTGAAGTGCGTAGGTAAGATAGCGCTTTGCGTTTCCGTAAACGAGCGAAGCTCTTTTTCTCGTTTTAAAATCAACGTCGCCCTCGTCAATTTTTGAGTAATTATGCGCAATGCTTCCAACGGCAACAACACGTCCGTTTTTTTCTCGAAGCTCGGGCAAAAGCTCTCGTATTATATAATAAGGAGAGGCAAAATTTATCTGAAACACGTTGTCAAGTCCCGTGTCAGTCACGTATCTCGGAATACTGTAAGCGCCGGCATTATGAATAAAAACGTCGGGTTTTTCGAGCTTCAATTCTTCCGTCGCGCGCTTCACTGACTTAATATCCGCAAGGTCAAGCGTGATAAGCTTCACGGAAATATCGGGAAATGACTCTTGAAGCTCCCGTGAAAAATCCTCGGAGCGCTGTCTGTTTCTGTCCATAAGCACAAGATTTGCGCCAAGAGATGCAAGATGCGAGCAAAGCTCACGCCCAAGTCCGCCCGTCGTGCCGGTAACGGCAACGGTTTTGCCGAGAAGAGAAGATGTATTTTTCTTTAAGAATGATTTTATGCTCATTTCTTAGTCCCTTTAGAATGTAACGTTAAAAGTAGTATATCATGAATTTTCGAAAAATTCAATAAAAAACTCCACGTTTGCAAGGCAAACGGCGGGTTCGGTTTGGAGGAGAGATGGAAAAAAGACTATGCTCCTGCGGAGAATTTGCGGCAGGGAAATAATATCATTTAGGGCAATGTGTTGTTTCGCACGGCGAAACTGTGCCGCAATGTTTCGCCCTCCTTCGTGCTATGCACGAACGGAGTTCTCACCCGCAGAAAGCAAAAAAACCATACACCGAAAGATGTATGGTTTTTTGGTGCTCCTGCGGAGAATCGAACTCCGGACACCTTGATTAAAAGTCAAGTGCTCTACCAGCTGAGCTACAGGGGCATATCAAATCACGCTTAAATATAATAGCATATTCAAACTCGTTTGTCAATACCTTTGGAAAAAATATTTCACCTTTTTGAAAAAATAAAAAAACAAAGAAATTTTCGTAAGCTTCTGTTGCTGTCCGTTTTATAGGACATAAGCTACGGTATAATGT
>JAZRGJ010000156.1:0-2080 GCA_045644125.1 Eubacteriales bacterium
GGCCTCCGACTTACCGACGAAACGAAATAAAAAATTGCCAAAATTTATTTTATTACAACGTATTGACAAAGTGCTTATTGCTATGCTATACTCAATTTGCAAGCACACGTATCAACCATTTTTTGATTTTTGTTTTAAGAAAGGACGGTAGTTTATGACGCTGTGGGATGAGCTTTATTTTGAAATTACACTCCACGGACCAAAATCAGAGCTTAAGAAATTCGTTAATTTTTTAAGGTCCGGCGAGCTCGACGATTTTTTTGAAATAACATCCGACTATATAATCTACGATGATAATTACGCCTCGCTTGACGACGGCGCGGATAGCGAAATAATATTCACCAACGACGATTATGCGGTTGAGATTGAGGAATTTGACACTGACGAGTTCCTTGAAATTTTCTGCAAGGGAGCAAAAAGGCTTGACGTTTACGGCTCGCTTTGCGATTCGGACGACGGTGAATTTCATTTCACGAGTGCTATGGGCGATTCCTATTACGTAAACTCGCGCAAGGCTATGATGTTTAACGACGAGCTTGACGAGGTTGCCTACAACGAGGAACGCGACGACTAAAAAACACCAAGCGGCTGATTTCAGCCGCTTCTATTTATGCTTATGAAAATACAACTTTCCGATCATTTCACCTACAAAAAACTTTTCAGATTCGCAATCCCCTCCGTTATTATGATGATATTCACCTCGATTTACGGAGTGATTGACGGACTTTTCGTTTCAAATATCGTCGGCACCGAGCACTTTGCCGCGATAAATCTTATAATGCCGATACTGATGATAGTGGGCGCATTCGGATTTATGATGGGCGCGGGCGGCACGGCAGTGGTTGCAAAAACACTCGGCGAGAAAAGAAACGGTGAGGCAAACAGCTTCTTTTCCTTTATAGTATACGTAACCGCGGCGCTCGGCATAATTTTGGCTCTTCTCGGCTTTATATTTATGGAGCCGCTTTGCACCCTGCTTGGCGCGGAGGGAAAAACCCTTTCGTATTGCATCTCGTATGGCAGAATAGTTATCTCTGCAATGCCCTTCTTTATGCTTCAAAACCTTTTCCAAAGCTTTTTTATAGCAGCGGAAAAGCCAAAAATCGGACTTGCCGTTACGGTTGCCGCCGGAGTTACCAACATTGCGCTTGACGCACTTTTCGTTGGCCTTTTCAAATTTGGGTTAGAGGGCGCGGCGCTTGCGACCTCTATCAGCCAGTTTGTCGGCGGAGTTATTCCTATTTTCTATTTTTCGAGAAAAAACACGAGTCTCTTGCAACTTGGCTTAACAAAGTTTTACGGCAAGATTCTCCTAAAGAGCATGACCAACGGCTCCTCGGAGTTTATGAGCAACATATCAATGTCAGTCGTTACGCTGGTATATAATTTCCAGCTTTTGAAAATAGCGAAGGAAAACGGCGTTGCGGCTTACGGCGTTATAATGTACGTCAGCTTCATCTTCATCGCCATATTCATCGGCTACTCAATAAGCACCGCCCCGATAATCGGATATCATTACGGCGCGAAGAACAAGCCGGAATTAAAAAATCTCTTTAAAAAGAGCGCGACCATCACCCTGGGTGCAGGATTAACCATGTCGGTTATTGCCTTCTGTTGCGCGTATCCGTTTGCCTTGATATTCGTCAGTGAGAGCGAAGAGGTGCTTTCGATGACGGTAAGAGGATTCAGAATTTTCTCCGCATCCTTTATTTTCTCCGGCTTCTGCATCTTTTCCTCGTCGATGTTTACCGCGCTCAATAACGGCCCTGTTTCCGCGGTAATTTCATTTATGAGAACGCTCGTTTATCAGCTTGCATTCGTAATACTTCTTCCTATTTTCTTCGGACTTGACGGAATATGGTTCTCTATGCTTTTTGCAGAGGCGCTGGCCATAATCACCGCATTTATCATCATTCTGATAAAACGCAAAAAGTATGGATATCTCTAATCGCATAACAAAAGTAGAGCGAAGAAATCGTCTTAAAACGAAATCCTCGCTCTTTCCTATTGCGCCTAAACAATGCGTTTTACTTTTCAGCTATTATCTAAAATCCGCAAAATAAGTCGGATCGTAGCCATG
>JAZRGJ010000157.1:0-2597 GCA_045644125.1 Eubacteriales bacterium
GGCTACGATCCGACTTCAGGAGGAAGGTCAATGATAACTACGTCGTAATCGTTGCTCCAATTCTCAACGAGCTCACGCATTTTGTCGCTACCGAGAAGCTCGGAGGGGTTGGGAGGAATTCTTCCCGAGAAGATTACCGACATATTATCGTAACCAACGTGCGTTACGGGATCTTCATTTTCCTTAACGTTTCCGGAAAGAAGCTCGGAAAGTCCGACGGAGTTAACGTTCTTAAATATATGCTTGAAATCGGGGCATCTCAAATCGCCCTCAACGAGCAAGGTTCTCTTACCGAGCTGGGCAAAGGTTATCGCAAGGTTTGCGGAAATAAGGCTTTTACCTGCTCCGGAAAAGTCACTCGTTATCGCAAATACGGGGCATTTCTCTGCCGCTATGGAATAGCAAAGATTAGTTCTCAACTGTTTAAAGGATTCGGTAATTGCAAAAGGAGTTTCCTGGGATATGAGCTTATCCGTATATTTGCGCGTTGTTTTCGATAGGTCGCGCTGTAGTATTTTTTTCCTTGAAAGCTTTGGCGTTTCGGTGTCGGATGCGAGTATCCACTGAGGGATAGCTCCGATAATCGGATACTTAAAGCTTGCTTTGATGCTATCCTCGTCATAAACCTTGGTGTCGTTTATGTAGATTATAAAGCATATAACGTAAGCGAGAATGAATCCGATAGCAGCTCCGATAATACCCATTTTCATAATCGAGGGCGAAACTATCGCTACGTCATCAACGTCCTCAACCTTTGAAAGAGGAGCGAGCTCCGATGCGCTTATTCCGTCGGGGGAAGCCGTGGTAATTTCCTTTACTACGTCGTTCATTACGGACTGAACGGCTTTCATTACGATTTCGGCATCTTTTCTGCTCACGTATGAGGTGACGGTTATAGAGAACGCCTGCGAGTCAACGTTGGTTTTGCTTGCGCTTATCATACCCTTAACAATCTTGGTGGATTCCGCAGGGTTTCTTCCAAAGTACTGACCGAGATCGTGCTTATCTACAGCCTTTCTCGCAAGGAGATCCTTTTCTGCAACCTCAACGCAAGAGCTTGCGATTTTAGCGCCGGCGGTAAGCATTCCGTCGGTAATATAGTCGGAGGTTCCAAGAATGTTTTTTACGTAGAATTCGGATTTTGCTACGTATTTAGTTTTTTGAAACAAGACGGAATATAAGCCGCCTATCGCTCCGAAAAGTACGGTTACGATAAGAAGAATTATAAAATTCTTACGTAAAACCTGAAGAAGCGACGAAAAGCTTATTTCTTTTTCCTTGGTTTCATTGATTTCTTTACTCATTTTTTACTCCTTAAGCTTTTATATATCACAAATTAGTAATCTTGTTAATCTCGGCCTTAAGAAACGCCGAGCGAGCCACGTCCGCGGCGTCGAGATTCATATTGCAGCGAAGCGCAATAAGCGGAACGTTTGTGAGAACTTTATCGAAAAGCGCAAGTGTTTTTTTTGCGCCGTAAGCTCTCGGGATGTAGGCTTGGGTGGCAAACTTCAATATAACGTCGTCAGCCTTTACGGGAAACGCTTCGTTATTTTCGCCTCTCTCAAGAAAGGCGATGCCAGAAAGACGAATTTTACCCGGCTTGCCATAGCCTTCCTTGCCTCTCCACGGAGTTCCTGCGGCAAAAACCTCGCCGTTTATGATTCTTATTACAGGCTTATCTCCGTTAAGGACGGAAACCGCGCCGGGAAATCTTTTTTGCCAAAGTCTTATATGCGTGGTTTTTCCCACGCCGCTTTTAGCTGTAAAAAGATATGCCCGATTTTTAAATTCTATCACGGCTCCGTGAAAAATAAATGCGTCGTAATCTGAAAGCTTTTCAGCCATTTTACGGTATATCGCCGTGGATTCAAAAACTCCCACCGGAAAATTTTCTTCCGCAAGAGAGCGCTCGTATTCAATGTCGGCATCGCTTGCCGAAAGAGTGAAAAGAGGCTCGTCGTTTGTCACGTAATCACGAGAAATTTCCTCGACGTACGAAAATCTGTTGTCTATTCCTATCGCAATATCGGCGATTTTAACTGTAAACATTATACCCCTCCGTAAGCGTTGAGAAGAGCTTCGTTACCAAACTCGAATTTTATCGAATCAAAATGGTCTTTATCGCTCGCATACTCAAGCTCTTTTATCGAAGAACAACCGTAAAATGCGTATTTCCCCACCGTGAAAAGCGATGCGGGAAGCTTTACCGTAGCTAAAGCCGCGCAATCGAAGAATGCTTCGCTTCCTACGTCGCGCACGCCCTCGGGCAATAAGATATACGGCAATGATTTGCAGTTCCTAAACGTTCCGTCGGGTAGCTTTACAAGCGAAGACGGCACGTTTGCTATTACGAGATTTTCACACGACGCAAAAACCTCAATACCCATTGAAGAAAGGGTGTCCGGCAGGGCAACCGTTTTGAGAGATATGCAAGAATCAAACGCATTATCTCCAATATGGCTGACCGAGGCGGGAAGCGTTATGGTGGAAAGGCCCGTACAGTAATAAAAGGCTTTGTTTGATATGGTTTCGATTTTTTCGTTCCAAAATACGTAGGTTAACGAATGGCACGCCGCAAAAGCGCTTTCGCTTAT
>JAZRGJ010000158.1:0-13212 GCA_045644125.1 Eubacteriales bacterium
GCCGAGCTTGTTGCAGGCGAAAGATTTCGACACACGAACGGACTGAACTCGAACCCAAAGCCGTAGGCTTTTGGCGGGTTTCGATGCCCCTGATACGAGTTGAACTTTATAAGTTATATCTTACTTGGAGCGGATTACGGGGCTCGAACCCGCCACCTCCACCTTGGCAAGGTGGCGCTCTACCAAATGAGCTAAATCCGCATATTACCAGAAGTGTGGCGACTCGGATGGGGCTCGAACCCACGACCTCTAGCGTGACAGGCTAGCGCTCTAACCAACTGAGCTACCAAGCCGAATCAAACTTCTGCTATCTTGTAGGAAAAATTCCTTGGTGGAAAGTACAGGGCTCGGTCTCGCGCGAACTGCGCGCTCGGTCTTCCGCGGTCGCGAACGTCCACCGGAAGTTCGCTCTGTGTCGCTTCCCCTTCGAGCCCGCTTTGTGCGGACTAAAGCTTTCTGCCTCTATTTTTCCTCTGGTGGAAAGTACAGGGCTCGAACCTGTGACCCTCTGCTTGTAAGGCAGATGCTCTCCCAACTGAGCTAACCTTCCGTTAAATGCCTTACTATTATAGCAAAGCTTTTTCGGTTTGTCAAGGGAATTTTGAAAAAATTGAAATCTATTTTACTATATGAGCAAAATTAGCTTCTTGTTAACTTGATTATAGGCGGCTTTATATCTTGCAATGAAAGTTTATAGCGCAAAAATTCAAGAAAAAAGCCATCTATTGACAAACGCCCCAAGGAGGAGTATAATATTTTTGAAGCAATTCAATATTGCGGAATTTATAACGTCGGAGGGACTGAAATGAAAAAATGGCTATCCTTGCTTTTGGCGATTGTTACTGCTTTCTTATTGGTAGCTTGCGCTCCAACTTCGTCCAAGAGCGACAAAGAAGACGAAGAAGAGTCTTTTGATTTTTCACGTGGAGAAATTTCTAAAAACGTTTACAAAAACGAGCTTTTAGGCTTTAAATTCACAAAGCCCGGCGCATGGACTTACTCTTCCGATAAAGAAATTGCGGAGCTTGTAAATTTAAGCGTAGATATGATTTCATCATCCGAAAGCTTCAAAAAGGCTCTCAAAAATGCGCCTGTCGTTTACGATATGATGGTTGTTGATTACGAAACGGGATGCAACGTTATCGTAATGTACGAAAACCTCGCCTTAACGGCAACGCCGAAAATGACGGTAGAAGAATATATCGAAGTCACCGAGGCAAACCTCGCAAACGTAGCGAATATGACGTTCACTTTCCCCGATACTTATAAAACGGTAAAGCTTGGCGATACGAAATTCACAAAGGTTGAAGTGAGCACGAAAATGGACGGCGAAACTATGAAGCAGGTTTATTACCTACACAAAGTAGACAGCTACATGGCGTGCATTGTTGCAACGGTACCGAGCTCTTACACCGTTAAAGAAATAGAAGCGATGTTTGATTGATTATATAATTCTGACTTTTAAACGAAAAAGAAGGAGGCGCGTTTTATCAGCGCCTCCTTAAATTATGCGAAGCCTTAACTTGAATTTTCGTCTGTCAGACGTAGGAGCTTTGAGTTTCTTCGCTTTTCTTTTCGGCTTCTTCGGATTGATTTTCAGCGTTGTTTACGTCGTTTTCTTCTTCGGATTCACTCTTTCCCAAAAATTCGGAAAGCGAGAAATCGGTCGGGAAGAAGAATGAGTAGTACGCAATTCCCGAGAAGCTTACGATGGGAAGATAGTGTTTAAGAGCGCCGAAAAGCGCATTCGCAAGCTCGAATCCCATTTCATTTGCAACGACTCCAGAAATAACCACGTGGCTCGCCGCTATAACGAGGCTGAAAATGAAAATTTGCTTCACGCTGTCACGGTTTATTACACGGTAGCTTGGATAGGTAAGGAAATCAATCAAAACCGCCAAGACTAAAATCTGCAAAATGATAATGAGAATATTGCCTACGACAAACTGGTCAAGAAGCGCCGCCCAAGTCGCTGCGCCCTCGGAATACATCGAGGCTGTGAGAAGCGCCTTGAAAATGCCAAACGTCGTGCCTATCGAGGTTGTGGAAAGGCTTGCGAGCAAAAGCAAGATTGCGGCGCAGAAAATGCCTTGAGAAACTATATTCTTATAAGCTGCGTTCAAAACGTCGTTATGCTTGATAAGCTCTATAATGAACTTTGCGACGAATATCAAAACCATGCTTACGGCAAAAACGGCTATAACGCCCGCAGGAATCTTATAGAAGCTTGCGATTCTTGAAATTACGGTGAATGCAATCGAGAAATAGAGGCATTTTCCGAAGTTTTCAAAAATCAAGGTAACCGCATTAACGGTTTGAGTATTAAGCTCGATATTTTTAAGCGAGGATTTCATGTATTGAACTGAGGTGAAAATCGCTTTAACCATTCTTACCGCAAATACGTAGTAATAAATTCCGAGCAAGGAGCCGAATATGACTTTATACAATGACGATGCCGCAATGTTCATAATGCTGAGGCAAAGAGTGGCGGCAGAAAAAACGTTGACTCGCATACCGAAAGCGTTGGAAACGCCCGCAAGCAAGTAATAAGCGGCGAGTCCTACCTGAGCCGCAAGCAAAACGTAAATAAGCACGTTTTTTGCGATATTTAAAACTTTAAGGTTTGTTCTGATAGTTTTCATTCCGCGCCTCCTCAATCTTCAAACGATATGTAGTCTTCGATGTCGTCCTCGTCAATCTCGAAAATTTCTACGTTTTTACCCATGGAAACTTCAGTATTGTCGATATTTTCGAAGGTATATATCGCTTCAAGAGTTGCTTCGTAGTCAACTTCGGCAAGGTCGTTGTTAGCCGCCATCAAAAGGCTTATTACGGGTGACTCTGCGTCGGTAATGTCGATTTTTACGTCAAAGGTTTTAAAGTTCTCTTTGTAGTAGTCGCCAAAATCTTTTCTTTTCAAGGTTTGAGTTTTGGTCTTATTCTTAATCTCGCCGTCAAAGTAAGCCTTTGAGATAGCGGAGCTGAGCTCGGAGATGGAGCTGAGGTTGCCGCTGTTGATAGAAAGCATCGTTGATATAAAGCCGGGAGATTCAACCAAAACCCATTTTCCTATGATTTCGTTTGAGAAAGAAAGGCTTTCCTCCGCAACCATATAGAAATAGTTGACTTTCATATAAACCTCGCCCTCGTCGCTGTCGATATAAAACTCAATATCGAAGTTTGCGAAGGAGCTTACGTCATCGTAGTCGCCGTCTTCATCACGCTCTCTTGCGCTGGAGGAGGTCTTTCCTATCGAGCGGTAGTATGTTACTTCGTCGCAAACGTACATTGAAAGCTCACGGTCCATTGAGGACGATGAGTTAACGCCGTAGCTTGTCGTCATATGAGCGTATTCGTGCACGGTGAAGCTGTCGAAATCGTACTCCGTAACCTCCTTATCGTCTTTCGCTTTTCTCTCGGACGAAGCGAGCTTTTGGGGAGCGGAGGACGCATTGCTCTCAGAGTCTTTCGACGATGCGGAAAAGGCTATGAGCGAAGTTATGATTTCTTCCGTTTGCTCAGCCGACAAAACGTCGCCCTGAGTTATGGAAAGGCTTCCGTCGTAATCAGCGCCCTGAATACAATAAAGCATTCCTATCAAATCTTCTATTGAAGAAATTTCCTCGTTGCTTCCGTTGCCCGCGCCAACCGACACTTCGTTTTTGGAAGCCGTCGGGAGCAATAAAACGGTACAGATAAGAAGCACGAAACAAATTATGACCGATTTGTATTTCATTGTTTTCCTCTTTCCTTGCGCCAAGTGGCGCAAACATTATGAGTACATTTTATCAATTTATATCCGCAAAGTCAATACTTTATTAACTTTTTGTGAATAATTACGCAATATTATATCAAACTATGTCGAATTTAACCAAAGGTTTTTGCGTCTTGCCTTTTTCTCTTGATTTCACAGCCTCTGCGTGATAAAATAGAATCAAAAGCGAAAAGAGGAATGGGATATGAACGAAACTTTAAAAACCATAAAGACGAGAAGAAGCGTTAAAAAATTCAAGCCCGATATGCCCGAAAAAGAAATCATTGACGTGATAATCGACGCAGGGCTCAGGGCCGCAAGCGGAAGAAATATGCAGAGCGCAATAATAGTCGCCGTAACGGATAAAGAGCTGCGTGACAGGCTTTCGGAAGCAAACGCCGCCGTTATGGGAGCTTCGACCGACCCCTTTTACGGCGCTCCCGTAATTCTTGCCGTGCTTGCGAAGCGTGATTTCCCCACTTATATTTACGACGGCTCGCTCGTTATGGGAAATCTTATGCTCGCCGCTCATTCTCTCGGAGTCGGCAGCTGCTGGGTGCACAGAGCGCGCGAGGTTTTCGATATGCCCGAGTGGCGCGCATGGCTTCGCTCGATAGGCGTCGGCGACGAATACGAGGGTATCGGCAACTGCGTTATCGGATTCCCTGACGGCGAATACCCCTCGGAAAAGGAAATAAAGGCGGGGCGAGTTTTCTTCGCAGATTAAAGCTAAATACGCCTTAAATGTAAATTTTAGTTTACTTTTTTCTTTCCGAAGAAAGTCTTGGCACAAGAGTTTTAGCTCTCTTTATCGGGGAGTTTTCTTAACACGGGGTGCGTGGCGCGCCTCAAAAAACGCTCAGAGACTTGCGTTTTTCAATATAAACGCCGCAGACGGAAAATAAATAAAACTTTGCAGAAGAGGGCAGTCAAAATCAAGAAAGCTCTCTTCTTTTTGGATATAATGATAGTATAAACCTTAGCATAAGGGGGGATTTTATGGACTGGCTTACCGGTATTCAAAACGCCATAAATTACGTTGAAGACAATCTTTCCGAGGAAATAAATTACGCGGACGTAGCAAAGAGAGCGGGTTGCTCAAGCTTCTATTTTCAGAAGCTTTTCACCATTCTTTGCGGCATCACGCTCGGAGAGTATATAAGAAACCGCAGAATGACGCTTGCGGGCGGCGAGCTTTCAAAATCGGATTGCAAGGTTATAGACGTTGCGATGAAATACGGATACGAAAGCCACGAGAGCTTTACGAGAGCTTTCTCAAAATTTCACGGCATAACGCCGACCGAGGCAAAACGCGACGGCTCGAAGCTCAAATATTTCTTTCCCTTGTCGGTAAAGATAGCGCTCAGGGGCGGCGATCTTATCAATTACAAAATCGTGGAGAAGCCAGCCTTTGACATTATCGAAAAGCTTGAGGTTCAATCTAACGAAAACAACGAAAGCGTAAGAACGATACAGGAATTCTGGGAAAGAAGCGAAAAAGACGGAACGGTTTCAATGCTCTTTGACAAGGCTCGGGACAAGACCGCAATTTTCGGTATTTGCTACGCAAATTTCGCAAGATTCAAGTATTTCGACTATTCAATAGCGGCAAAATGGGACGAAAACGTGCCCTTGCCGGTCGGATTCAGACCAAGTCGTATTCCAAAAAGAACTTGGGCGGTTTTTGAATGTGTCGGCCCAATCCCCGAGGCAATGGAAAACGAGTGGCAGAGAGTCGTTTCGGAATTTTTCCCCACCTCCTGCTACGAGCCGACTTACGAAATGGATATAGAATTTTATCCGAATGGCGACCGAAAGAGCCCCGCTTATCGCAGCGAAATATGGGTACCTGTTAAGAAAAGAGAGGATTAAAAAATGAAAATCGACAGAAAAGCGCTTGTTGAAAAACATAATATCGCAATAAACGAGGCGAATCCGAAAGAGCCTCTGACCGTCGGAAACGGTCGTTTCGGTTTTACGGTTGACGCAACGGGACTTCAGACCTTCCCGAGCTATCACCGCCGCCATCAGCCCCTTTGCACTCTTGCGGAGTGGGGCTGGCACTCGTATCCTATGCCGGAGTATATGAAGAAAAAGGAATTCAAATACGAAATGATAAAATCGGGCGACAGATACGTAAGCTATCCCACCTCAAGCGAGGGGCAAGGCGACCTTTTCTCTTATCTTCGCGCTAATCCCCACCGCTTCCACCTCGGTATGATAGGCTTTAATTTTGCCGAAAAAACCGAAATTGAGGATATAAAAGATATAGACCAGAAGCTTGATATGTACCGTGGCGTTATAACGAGCAAATTCACCGTAAGAGGTGTGCCTGTCGAGGTTGAAACCGTTGCAATGCACGAATACGATGCGATAGGCGTTCACGTTAAATCCCCTCTTTTAACCTACGGAAACCTGACCGTAAGATTTGATTTTCCATACGCTGCAAATCCCGACATGATAAACGCCGCGGCTGCCGAATTTTCCGTTTGCGACGGTAACACTTGCGAGATAGTTGACGGCGGCGACGGCTTCCGGACCTTTAAACGCAAAATGGACGCTACCGAATATTTCGTTAAGGTAAACAGCGAGAATTGCTGGCTTGAACGCACGGGAGTTATGAATTACGACCTTCTCATGTATTTCGGCGACGAAATGAAATTCGTCGTTCAGTTCTCGAAGGACGGGACGAATATGCCGAATCTAAAGTTTGACGACGCTATCAAATCAAGCGAAGCCGCTATGAGAAAATTCTGGGAAGAGGGCGGAATGATAGACTTTTCCGATTGCTCGGACGAGCGCGCAAAAACGCTTGAAGACAGAATGATAAAATCCCTTTACATAACGAGAATAAACAGCTGCGCAAACTTTCCGCCGCAAGAATCGGGCTTCACCTGCAACTCGGGCTGGTACGGCAAGTCGCACCTTGAAATGCACTATTGGCATGCGGGATATTTTCCGCTCTGGTCACGCCCCGAGCTTCTTGAAATCAGCCTCAACTCCTATCTTGAACATATCGACGCTTGCGAGTGGCTTGCGAAAAGACAAGGCTTCAAAGGAATACGCATACCCAAATTTATAGGGCCGGATTTCATTGACGCCCCCTCGTCAATATCCCCCTTGCTTCTCTGGCAGCAACCGCACCCGACTATGATGGCGGAGCTTATCTACCGAGCAAAACCCGAAAGAGAAATACTCGAGCGCTATTTCGAGCTTGTTGAAAAAACCTCGGAATTTATGCTTGATATATTGAGGTACGACGCCGAAAACGACGTATACAACCTCGACGCTCCCTACATTCCCGCTCAGGAATTCCACAACCGCGACATAGTTAAAAACGCTGTTTACGAGCTTGAATACTTCCATTTTGCGCTTGAAATCTATAAAAAGTGGTGCGAGCGCCTTGATAGACAGCCGCTCCCCGAGCTTTCGGAAAAGCTTTCAAAGCTTGCAAAATCTCCCGTGATAGACGGACTTTACCCTGCGCACGCAAACTGCCCCGAAACGTTTACGAAATTCAATATCGACCACCCCTCCATGCTTTGCGCATACGGAGTTCTCCCCGGCTGGCGTATGGACGAAAAGACAGTCAGACGCACGCTCGACAAAGTCATTGAGGTGTGGGACTGGGATACCACTTGGGGCTGGGACTACGCTCTTCTTTCAATGTGCGCGGCAAAGCTCGGCGACTCGGAGACGGCGGTTGACGTTCTTCTGCGCGACACCTCACGCAACAGATATTCAAAGAACGGCCACGTTTATCAATACCCCGGGCTTTCCTGCTATATTGATACGAACGGCGCTTTGCTTCTCGCCCTCGGCTTCCTTGCCGCAGGCTGTGACTCCCGCCCCGGAAATCTTTTCCCGAAATCGTGGAACGTCAAAATCGAGGGGATTAACAAGCACGTATGATAACGTTTTTACTTGTGATAATTTATATCGCCTTTATCGGTCTTGGACTTCCGCACTCGCTTTTCGGCGCGGCGCTTGAATCAATCAGACTTGATTTCGGCGTTTCAACCGATGCTGTAAATTACGTTACGCTTATCATTTCGGGCTGTACCGTAATTTCAAGTATGCTGGGCGCGCGACTGACCAAAAAATTCGGAACTTCACGGGTTGTCGCCGTCAGCACTCTCGTTGCGGCGGCGGCGCTTCTCGGCTTTTCGTTTTCGCCAAATCTTACAGTCATGTGCCTTTGCGCCGTTCCGCTCGGACTTTCGGCAGGAGCGACAGACTCGTCCTTAAACAATTATATCGCCTTGAATTACAGCGCAATGCATATGAACTTTTTGCACTGTTTTTACGGTGTCGGAGTTATGGCGAGCCCCTACATAATGTCAATAATGCTTGACATTTCGAGCTGGCAGAACGGGTACCGTGTCATTTTTTCGATACAAATTGTCATTGCCGCAATAATGTTTCTCTCACTTCCTCTTTGGAAAAAAGTCGGCGGAGTTGAGAGCGAAGACGAAGACAAAAACGCAAAGCCGCTTTCCTATATCAAAATGGCAAAGACGGGGGCAGTGCGCCTTGACTGGCTTATGTGCATTTCAATAAACGCAATAGAGGGCGTCGTCGGAACATGGGGCGCAAGCTACTTAAAAAACGCCCACGCATTAACCGAAGCCGAAGCTGCGGGCGCAATAGTATTTTTCTACGCAGGCCTTGCGGGCGGCAGGTTTTTATCGGGGCTTCTCTCGACGAAAATGCAAAATCGCACAGTTATGAATATCGCCACCGGCATAATGCTCGTCGGCGCGGCAGCGCTTTTCGTCCCGACTAAGTTTTTCGCTGTTTCCGCTCTTTTCTTGGTCGGACTCGGAAACGGCCCCGTATATCCTAACATAATGCACTTAACCCCACGGCACTTTGGCAAGGAATATTCAAATTCTCTCGTCGGAAGCCAGATGGCGACAGCTTATTTCGGAATAATGATAGCTCCGCCTGTTTTCGGATTTTTATCCGCTATGATAAGCCCTGCGGTTTTCCCGATTTATATCGCTATCCTTGGCGCAGTTTTCGTCGCCGCTTCCGTATTTTTCTTCCGCAGAATCAAAAATTTCAAGCCCGAAGAGGCTTTCGGGGAAAGCAAGTGACGTTTTCCCGGCAAAGACAAAACGAAAACTTACGAATAAACTTCACAAACGGAGATGCTTATTTTCAAAATGCATCTCCCTTCTTTTTATATAGGGGTATTAGAAAACGTACTACCCTTAAGGGAAAAATGGATTGACTTTTCCTTCTAAATGATATATTATATATATAATAATTATCTCGCACGTTATCTGAAGAGGAGCTATGTGATGAATTTAACACTCATGACACCGATACTTTTAGTATACATACTGTTGACGGTGCTCTCGTCAACGAGAAGGGGCTATAAAAAGGGTTCTACCAAAAGCGCGGTTTCTTTTGCCGTGACTATTGCGTCAGCATTCCTCGGCGCAGGGCTGGCAATGCTTATGGCGTACCTTTTAAAAGAGCCCGTTTTCTCGCTTCTTGAAGAGACGGAGCTTACGGAGGCGCTCGAAGAATCGATAGGCGCTTTTGCGGTTATCTTAGAGCCGCTCGTCAGCATGGTTTCAAGCTTCGTTTTATTCTTGCCGTGCTTCTCGATCGTTCATATGCTTCTTTCCATTATCGTGTCTATAGTTTTTGCCGCTAAAACGAGAAAGCTTACAAAAACCGACGGCTATCATTCCGAGGACGTTGACTACTACACCAAAAGTTCAAACAGACTCGGCGCTCTCTTTGGCGCGGCGGCAGGACTTTTCACGGCGCTCGTCGTGCTCTCTCCCATCACGGGAATAATGAAATGCGCCACGGGCACGGTTGATTTGATTCTGGAATTTACCGAGATGGACGAAGACGAGCTTCTCTCGGAGGAATTTGAAGATTTCCTCGACCTTTCCGACGACTTTATGGTTACCGCAATTGACGCATGCGGCGGAAGAATGTGGTTCAACCTTTCAACCTCTACTTATTGCTACGGTCAGTGGACCAATATAAATAAAGAAATCGCATTCTTCACAAGCGTTGGAATGGACGACCTTACCGACGTTATGGAGAGCATCAGCGAGCTTGACGACGACAGCCTTGATACGCTTGACGATTTCCTTGAAAGAACTAACGAATCTCCGATTTTAAGACTCATGCTCACAGCCGCCGTAAACGATATGTCAAAGGCTTGGATAGACGGGGACACCTTTATGGAGATTCCAAGACCTGAAATCGGCGAGGGATATATCAACGACTTCTTTAACGAGATTCTTGCTGTCCTCGCAGAAACGGATACGAATACCGTTGAAAGCGACCTTACGACTCTTTTAAGGCTTTGCAATATCTTAAGGGAATACGAATTCGTTTTCGACTCCGATAACTACGAGGCGGCGGCAGACGCTTTCGCCGACGGCAAGCTTCTCGATAAGATTAAAAGAGAGATTTCCAAGAATCCGAGAATGGCAAATCTTGAAACTATGGTTAACAATATAATCATGAGCTCTCTTGCCGTGGAGATAGACGACATTGCAGACCTTGATCCCGCAAAACAGGAGGCTCTTTTCACCGATTTGTCGCAAATGATAAACTCGTCCGTTACGGTATCGGGCGAAAAGAGAGCGAAAGCTCTTGCAACGGACATATACGCAGCTCTCTCCGAATACGGAGTTTACGCCCCCGAGGACATGGTTGAGGAGGTTTCCTCAATACTTATAACCTCGCTTTCCGCAAAGGGAGAATCGGTAACGCCCGAGCAAGTCCGTGCGTACTTCGACGCCTACTACAGATAATTTCAACTATTCTATAACGGAGAAAAACAATGGAAGTATTCGCTTATATTTTGATGATGCCGATAACCGTTGCGGTATACGCGCTTATCATGTCATCGGTTTTTCCAAAGCATCTTCTTAAAATATCGTACGACGTCAGCCCGATTATGGGACGAGGACTTAAAAAGTTCACCTATCCCGAGGGGCGCGCCGTTCTTTACGAGGCTCAGCCCGAAATTCGAAAATACGTAGAGCGTTACGCTCTTTTCACCCTTGAGGGATATAAATACCTGCAGCTCGCAATCGGAGCCGGCGTCAGAAGCTATTCGGCGTCAATCGTAATGCTCAATAACAAAGACAAGGTTATCGACGTTATCTCCCTTGTCGAAAGCACGGGCGGAGCAAGAAAAAGCCGCCCCGTAAGACTCCACGGAGATACCTCCTACGTCGCTATAAGCTTAACGAGCGTTAACGGAATTGCGGAGCCCTCTCCCGTTTTCGCAATGACGAAGCTTCGTGAGATTATAAGCTATTTCGTGGCAAGCGCCGTACTTTCGTTCCTTGTTATTTTGCAAGGTAACTTTACCGTGAACGAAGTCTTTTCGGAGTTTGATATTAAAGCCGCAAGCGTAAGCCCCATGGTTTTGATCATTCCGTCGCTTCTTATCGCTCTTCTGTCGCTCACGGTGCATCTTGTTGCGAGAGCAAAAAACGGAATTAAGGTGGTTTTAAGATAAATGGAAAAGATTAAATGGTACGATAAGGGACTTTACCACCATCCGCAAGCTGCGGGGTTCGTTTCCTTAAAGCAGTATATGATAGTTGAAAACAAAGGCAAAAAATGCCTTATGCTTCGATTTTTCAACGAAATGCAAGTTCCCGTCGGCGCAATAGAATTCAAGCTCGTTCAGCTTGATTTGCACGGCAACTTTTTAAGCTCCGACACGGTCAAGGTCGATTCTATGAAAATGGCGCCGGGCGCTACGCACGCTATGAAATCGGGAATAGTTCTTTCCGAAAAATGCGTTGATTTCACGGTAACGGTGCTATCCGCTCAATCAAACGGCTATAAATACGTTTTAAGGCGCGGAATCCCGATGCCGACCTACGATTTTCGCCGCAGCGCCGGTAAAAATACGCCGAAAGAATCGCCAAGGTCGGTAACTTCAAAGATTTCGACGAGAGGCAGAATAGCGGCGAGCTTGCTCTCCGTCGGCATTATTACCGCAACGGTAATTCTGATAATCTTCCTTTCGATAAGAAACTTTGGAAATTTTACAGCGCAGGACTTTGAAAGCTTATTCTTCTGAGTCCCATCAATACCGCAAAAGCGGCAACTTATGGAGTAAACAATGCTTAAACATAACGAGATTATTGCTAAGCTCACCGACAGCCAAAAGGTAAGGCTACTGACGAGCGTCGGCTCTCTTACGGGCAAGGATTTCAAGATTCTTGGACTTAACGGAGTTACGGTGCGCAATATGAAAGACTATGCGAGGGATATAATTCCGAGCTATGCGGCTCTCTCTCACTCATGGTCGAAGGACGTCTTTTACCAAACCGCAAAGAGCCGAGTCGGTATGCTTATTCAAGACGGCGCAGGATTTGCGATAGCGCCGGGCGCAAAAATCAAGCTTTCCCCCTACCGCAGAGAAATATCGGAGGATCCGCACCTTGCGGCAGCTTTTTCCGAAATGCATCTCAAAGCGGCAAAGGATTCGGGCATTTTAACGGGCGCATCGGGATATTACCTGACTGAGCCTGAGCTGTCTTGGCTTGATAAAGAGCCCTCCGACAGAGTGCTTCACGAAATGATAACGAAGCCGTTTATGAATTCCGTTCAAAATTCGGATGCCGACGCTATTATAACGGACGAAAGAGCGCTCGCCGCAGCTTACAGAAGAAAGCTTCTTTTGACGGGCGGCGACGGCATGGGAAGATGGCGCATATGCGTTAAGGCGACGGAGGAAAACACCGTTTTCATGGTGTCAAGCGGCGTAATCTGCCTCGAAGGCTCGTCAAACGCGCTCGAATCCGCGCTCAACAGATACAACAAATTCATGTCTGCGGCGGAGCGAGGCGAGAGCGTAACGCCCGAGCAGATTGCGGAAATGCAGAGCGACTTCAGCATAATTTCCCCCGAGGATATTGACCGAGCGCTTGACGACGTTATTGAATTCCTTTCGTCAGCTGAAAGCTCCGGCACTTTTGACGAGAATGAGATAAGCGTTATCGGAAAAGAGGCTGTCGCAAGCTCGGCCGTTCTTCTTAAAAATAAAGACAAGATACTTCCGCTTTCAAAGGAAAGAAGCGTTGCCGTAATAGGCAATATACTCTCCTCAAAGGGCGGCGAGGACAGAGCCGCCGAATTTATTAACGAGCTCTCCCGCCGAGGCTACAAGTGCATAGGCTTCGAGCCCGGCTACGACACGGAAGCCGACGAAAACATTGCAAGAGCCAACGCCGTGTCACTCGCAAGAGAGGCGTCAACCGTGATACTTCTTCTCGGCTTCGGTTACGAAAATGAGAAAAAAATACAAAAAACGGAAAGCCTTTCGCTGCCCGCAAATCAGTTGAGGCTCGCTCACGCGCTCGTGAAAACGGGCAAAAGAGTTATCGGCGTCGTTGCCTCGGGCCACACGGCAGACCTTGAGTTTACAAGAGATTTCAAAGCTCTTATGCTCATGC
>JAZRGJ010000159.1:0-3022 GCA_045644125.1 Eubacteriales bacterium
AAAAAATATGGACTCGTGGCTTTCCCGTTATGCGAGTCTTACCAAAGAGATAATACCTGAGGCTGACGAAAAATTTGAAGGCACAGGCGCGGCGGGCGGCATGGGATTTGCTCTTATGGCGTATCTTGGAGCTAAGCTCACGTCGGGTATTTCGCTCGTTATGCAAGAAACCTCGCTTGAAGAATACGTCAAGAACGCCGACGTCGTCGTTACTGGTGAAGGACGGCTTGACGGTCAGTCGGCGATGGGTAAAGCGCCGATAGGCGTCGCAAGGCTTGCGAAGAAATACGGCAAGCTCGTAATAGCGTTTTCGGGCTGCGTAACGGACGATGCAACGCTTTGCAACGAAAACGGCATTGATGCCTTTTTCCCAATTTTGCGCGCACCCGTGTCACTTTCTGAGGCTATGGACTGTGAAAATGCCGGAAAAAATCTGGCAAATACCGCAGAGCAAGCATTTAGACTTATAAAGGCATTGACAAATAAGTGAAATTGTGTTAACATAACATATATTTTTAAAACGAAGGAATAAAAAATGACTAACATTGCAATACTTGGCTTCGGCGTAGTTGGCGGCGGAGTCGCAGACTTAATCACAAATAACAAAAAAGAAGTTGAATCCCTTGGCGGTGATGCTATAAACATCAAATACATTCTTGATTTAAGAGATTTTCCCGGCTCTCCCTTTGAAAACAAGGTGATTCACGACTATAATCTTATCGTAAACGACGAAAGCGTTGACGTTGTAATCGAGCTTATGGGCGGCTCTCACCCCGCTTATGAATATACCGTTGCGGCTCTTAAAGCGGGAAAGCACGTTATTTCCTCGAATAAAGAGGTCGTTGCAAACTTCGGCGATGAATTTTTGGCTCTCGCCAAGGAAAACGGAGTAACATACAGATTTGAAGCGGCTGTCGGAGGCGGTATTCCCGTTATTTCCCCGATGATAAGCTTCGTTAAGCAGAATAAGCTCTCAGAAATCCGCGGCATTTTGAACGGAACGACGAACTACATACTCACGAAAATGTTTTCATTCGGAGATAGCTTTGAGTCGGCTCTTAAGGATGCTCAGGAGCGTGGATATGCCGAGAAAAATCCCGATGCCGACGTGCTTGGAATTGATGCGGCAAGAAAGATATGCATACTTGGCGCAATTGCATCTGAAAAGCTTGTAAGCCCAGACGATATTCACGTAGAGGGAATAACTAAAATTCGCTCCGAAGACGTTGCCGCAATGGAAAAAATCGGTGCGTCGATAAAGCTTGTCGGCAGAGCTATAATTGAAAACGGCTCGCTTAAGTACGTTTTGGTCGCTCCTTTCGTTATTTCAAAGGACGAGGCTCTTGCAGGTGTTTCGGGTGTCTATAATGCTGTAGAAGCAGTCGGAGATCCCCTCGGAAACGTAATGTTTTACGGCAGAGGCGCAGGAGCAGGCGCTACGGCTTCAGCCGTTGTCGGTGACTTAATGCAGGTTATGCGCACAGGCGCTAAGTATGCCGAGCCTTCTTTTGAAAAGAGTAATGAAATCGCAGATTTCGGCTCATTCGTATGTAAGAATTATATCGCTTGCAAAAACGATTGCGAGAAGCTTGTAGAAGAAGTATTCGGAGAGGTTAAATTCATCGAAAGCGATGAATGTGCGTTTATCACCGCTCCCATATCCGAAAACGAGCTGAGCGAAAAGCTTAGCCGTCTTTCACCCGACGCTCTTCTTTCAAGAATCCGCCTTTTGTAATAAGTCCGGAACTCTCCGACAGGAAAACCAGCCTGTCGGAGTTTTTTATTACCGTCAAAAGAGAAATTGCGCATAAGAAAAAGAGAAGATAATCGGATATTACTATCAAATATCCCGACGGCGTGACAGCGCCCCAAAATACCGAGCCGATAAAAGCCAGCGAGAAAATACCTTTGCCCCTTTCGCTTAAATATGTAAGCGCGCATTTCCCGTAATAAAACCAACATATAACCGTTGAATAAGCAAAAGCGAAAATTGAAATCGCAAGAAGAGGCTTTGAGATATATCCTAGCGACGACAGCGCCGATTTAACTATTTCTATGCCCGAAGTGTAGTTTTCGGGGTGGGGGACGGAGGAAAGCACCGCTAATGCCGTAAGCATACAGAGAACTACCGTGTCGAAAAACACCTCGCACATTCCGAGTAGTCCTACCGAAATCGGTTCAAGGTCTTGATTTCTTGAGTGCGCAAAAGCTGAAGTGCCGGCGCCCGCTTCGTTTGAAAGCAGGCCTCGTGAAAATCCCTCCCGCATTTTCGATATGAAAACGAAAGATGCAGCGCCGCCTGCGACGGAATCGATTGAAAAGGCGTCTTCAAAGATTAAGCTGAAAACGAAAGGCAAACGCTCTTTGTTGATAATTATAACGGAAACGGTGAGGAAAATATATATAAGCGTCGCAATCGGCACGAGATATGCCGTTATTTTTTCTATCCTTTTCGCTCCGCCGAATATTGCGAGCGCAACCGCAATTGAAAAGATGGCGGCGGAGAGCGTAAGGGAAATTTTTTCACCGACGAAACTTTCGACGGCCGCCCTTGCCTGTAAGGCTGAGCCCATTGTAAGAGATAGCAAAAGGCATAAAATTGCGTAAAGCGTCGCAGGGATTTTAAATTTCGAGCCAAAGCTTCTTTCTATAACGCTCGTCATGCCGCCCTCGTCGGAAAGCTTCATGTCCGAGGCTAAGCTCGCCTCAGAAAACTTAATTACAAGAGAAAAGAGGCTTGATACGAGAAGCCAAAAAACGCTCCCTGCGCCGCCAACGGAAATACCGAAAGCAACGCCGACGATATTTCCGACTCCGAGCGTTCCCGCAAGGGAAAGGCAAAGAGATTTGAAAGCGCCGCGACCTCTAAGCGCCCCTACGAGCGTTTTGAAGCTTTTCTTTGGGTGAATTATAAAAAAGAAGCGAAGCCTTACTAAAAGATAAAAGCCGGATGCGGCTGTGATTATAGGCAAAAGAGAAAGAATATTCATATGAAAAAGCCTCCGCAAAACTCTATGCGGAG
>JAZRGJ010000160.1:0-3690 GCA_045644125.1 Eubacteriales bacterium
CCGATTTTTTCAAGCGCGTCGCGGATTTCGGGTTGGAAAATTATCAGAATCGCAATTATTCCTATTTTGAAAATTTCGGAGAAAATAAAATGCGTGGCGTGTAAATCGAAAATTGAAGAAATGAAAGTCAGAATAAAGCAAATTAAAATTCCGATGAGAAGAGC
Organism: Eubacteriales bacterium; assembly: GCA_045644125.1. Lineage (GTDB taxonomy): Bacteria > Bacillota > Clostridia > Oscillospirales > CAG-272 > UBA1740. The sequence continues at coordinate 165 of JAZRGJ010000160.1, forward strand.
GCCCGCTTTTCTTCCGCGAATAAATTTATATGCGAAAAATAAAATTGCCGTCAGGAGAAGAATATCGATAACGTCGGTGAAATAAAAGTCGGAAAACACCGATTTTAACACCGAAAAAAAGGAAGAAAACATCTTTTCTAAATTTGAAAAAGAGAGTTCAAGCAAAAAATTCATAATAAAACCTCGTGTATGAAAACTCGCGTGAGCGAGCGTAAATCTATTAAAACAAATATATTATATCATAATAAATATTTTTTTGCAATGCTTTTTGTTAAGTTTTGTTGGTTTTTTATATTTTTCGCATGAGGCGTGAAATTTTAAACGGAAAAAACGTGAATTTTTGTCCTATATAACTATTGACAAGTTTGGAAAAATAGTGTATAATTTGTATCAAATGATACACTTTCGAGGTGGGAATGAAAAATTACACAGAGTTTTTTTCGACCGTCTTTCTCTTCTCCGCTCTTCCCTCCGACAAGCTTTTTGCGGCCGTTTCGGAATGTGAACCCGAGCTTCGTGCTTTTGAGCGAAACGACATGATTTACACGCCCGAAAATTACGAAAAAGAAATAGGGTTTATATTTAGCGGAGAATGTGAGATTTTGCGTCGGAAAAACGACGGCTCGTACGTTGTTTTAAACACTTTAAAATCCGGTGATTCCTTTGGTATTCTTGCGGTTTTGTCAGATGAATCGGAATACCCGACCGCAATTAGCGCGCGGACTGATTCGGAGGTTCTTTTTATCAAAAAATCGAGGCTTTTGCGCCTTATACGGCACTACCCCACGGTAGCTATGAACGTAATCGGTTTTTTGACGAAAAAAATCAGTTTTTTGAACAAAAAGATTGCAACGTTTTCTTCGGAGAGCGTAGAAGAAAAAATGCGCAGATTTATTCTCGGAGAATACGAAAAAATCGGTGCAACGGAATTTCAGCTTAATTGCAAAAAATGCTCCGAGGCAATTTCCGCAGGACGAGCGTCCGTATACCGAGGACTTGACGCTCTTTCGAAATGCGGTATTATTAAATATGAAAACAAAAAAATAACTATACTTGACCTTGACGGTCTTGAAAGGACGAAAAAATGAAAAAAATCTTATCTCTCTTTCTTGCATTAACTTGCATCCTTTTTACCATCGCTTCTTGCTCGAAGAAAAATGAAGAAGAATTTGTGGGCGACGTGAATGTTTACGTTCTGGCCGACCATGATGCCGTCGTTGCGAAGATTGTGAAAGGTGAAATCGACGTTGCGGTTCTTCCCGAACCTAAAGCGAGCGCCGCTATAATCAGCGCGAAAAACGCTAATCAAAATTATTCTATTGCACTTAATCTCTCGGAAGAGTGGGATAAAATTTCTTCAACAGAGCTTCCTATGGGTTGCATAGTTGCGAAAAACGATTTCTTAAATCTTCATGAGGGGGCGGCTGTTGAATTCCTCAAGGAATACAAAGCTTCTATTGAATATATAGGCAATCCCGAAAACAAAGAAAGCGCTGCCGGAATGATAGTAAACGCAGGCATACTTCCCAAGCTTCCCATTGCAAAATCTTCCCTCGAAAATCTTTATGGCTCTATAGTTTATAAGGATTCTTCGGATATGAAAGATACCTTGATAGGATTTTATAACGCTATCGGAATCGATAACCCCGGCGACGATTTTTATTACACCCCGGACAACTCAAAAGCATATGACGGAGCGACAATCAAAATCGGCGTTATGAACGGTCCTACGGGAATGGGAATGGCGAAGCTTATCAACGATTACGGCATAAACGGCGGAAAATATGAATTTACAATGTTCTCTTCCCCTGAAATCGCCACAACCGCGCTTATTAACGGAGAAATTGATTTTGCATGTCTTCCCACTAATGCGGCGGCAAACCTTGCCGGCAAGAAAGCTGATTTTATAAGCGTTACGGCAATAAATTGCCTCGGCTCTCTTTACGTGCTTGTAAAAGACGGTGTTGAAATCAATTCAATTGCAGACCTTAAGGATAAAAACGTTTATTACGGAGTAAAAACCTCTACGACAGAGCCGATTTTGAAATATATACTTACCAAAAACGAACTTGACGCAAAGGTATTTGAATGAAAAAACACGCGGACGTTTTAAAAGAACTTCTCTCGGTTTTTATATCGGTTATCGTTTGGCTTCTGCTGTGGGAGCTTCTGGCATACCACTTAGACCTCACGTTTATCTTTCCGGGAGCGATAAAAACGATAAAAACGTTATCTGAATTAGCTTTGACGCTTCCTTTTTGGAAAACGATAGCTCTTTCAATGCTTAGAATTTTCTTCGGACTTTTTCTCGGCGTAATTTTCGGAATAGCTTTCGCTTTGATTTATCACTTCGTTCCGTTTTTGCGGAAATTCATCGATATAGGTATGACCGTGATAAAAGCTACGCCCGTCGCATCGATAATCATGGTGCTTTGGGTTATTTTGAGCGACGGAAGCCGGAAATTGCCTGCTGTAATTGGGCTTTTGATGGTAATGCCGATTATCTGGCAGAATCTGTGCGATGGATTTGATGCTGTCGATAAAGAGCTTGGCGAAGTGTGTGACGTTTTTTGTCTCAGTCATCGAAAAAGATTCAAGCTTTTGATTTTACCGCCTCTTCTTAAGTTTTTCGTTCCCGCTTTTTTAACCTCCGTCGGCCTTGCGTGGAAATCCGGCATTGCGGCGGAAATAATCTCATATACCAAAAGCTCTATCGGCAAAAATATTCTCGATGCGAAGAATTATTTTGAAGGAGACGTCATGCTCGCATGGACTCTTTCCGTTATAATTTTAAGTCTTTGCTTTGAAAAGATTGTTAAAGCGCTTCTCGGGAGGTGGAGAAAATGGGATTGAGTATTAAAAACCTTTTCAAAAGCTTCGATAACAAAACGATTTTTGAAGATTTCAGCTATAACTTTAAAGATAAAGGTTTGTATGCGATAATCGGCGAAAGCGGAAGAGGAAAAACCACGCTTTTAAGGCTTATCGCAGGACTTGACGTGAAATTTACGGGCGAGATACAAGGCGGCGGTTTTAAAAACGTTTCTTACGCATTCCAAGAATATAGACTTTTCCCTCATATTTCCGCTCTTGAAAACGTAACCGAAGCTACGGGAGCATCGCGCAACGAAGCAAAGGAGCTGCTTTTAAAGCTCGGATTTTCAAATGAAGATTTAAATCTTCGCCCGAAAGAGCTTTCCGGCGGAATGAAGCAAAGAGTTTCTCTTGCCCGCGCTTTTTTGAAAAAATCCCCCGTCCTCTTGCTTGACGAGCCTACGAAAGAGCTTGATGCGGAGCTGAAAAACGTATTATATTCTATGATAAAAGAAGAAAGCGAAACACGACTTGTGATTTTTGTTTCGCATAACAAAGAAGACGCTCAGATACTTTCTCCGAGCGTCGTAAAAATCTGATTTTAAGAGGTTCTCGCAAAGAGAGCCTCTTTTATTATATTATGTAGTATTTATTTCCTATTTATTTCCCAAAAACTATTGACTTATTCTTTGTTTGGTGGTATATTATATTT
>JAZRGJ010000161.1:0-7158 GCA_045644125.1 Eubacteriales bacterium
CGCTTGGCCTCCGACTTATACCCTCGATATCGCGCAACACCCTTGAGGCAACCGAAAGTCCGCTTTTTTGACCGAAAGGAAGGTCGGTCTGCGAAAGGTCGCCCGTAACAACCGCCTTTGAATTGAAGCCGAGTCTTGTCAAGAACATTTTCATCTGCTCGGGGGTTGTATTCTGGGCCTCGTCGAGAATTATAAATGAATCGTCGAGCGTTCTTCCTCTCATATAAGCGAGCGGCGCTATCTCAATCGTGCCTCTTTCAAGGTATTTCTGATAATTTTCTGCGCCGAGCATCTCGTATAACGCATCGTAAAGCGGCCTTAAATAAGGATCTATTTTGCTTTGAAGATCTCCCGGAAGAAATCCGAGCCTCTCCCCTGCCTCAACCGCAGGACGAGTGAGTATTATCCTCGTTACCTCTTTGTTTCTCAGAGCCTCGCAAGCCATTGCAACCGCAAGAAACGTCTTGCCCGTTCCGGCAGGCCCCGTTCCTATTATCACGGTGTTATCTTTTATCGCCTTAACGTATCTTTTTTGTCCGACGGTTTTCGCCTTGATTGGCTTGCCGCGATTCGTTACGCTTATAACGTTATCGAAAAAATTCTTTTCGGAGCCGTCAAGATTATCTTTAACGAGCCCTATAACGTATTCTACGCTTTGCCGACTCACGCTTTCTCCGTTTCCAACCATTCTCTTAAGATATTCAAGAGCTCTTACGGCAAAAGAAACGGACTCCTCATCTCCCGAAACTATAATAGCGTCTCCGTCGGGCGAGCTTGCATTGCGGTTCGAAATTTTAACCGAAAAAGCGCTCTCAAGAAGCTTAATATTAACGTCAAACGCGCCAAAAAGCGCTGACGTTGCTTCGTTTGAATCAGTCGTTACTATCTTTTCCAAATTCAATCTCCTTTTGACTTTTCAAAAAAGTCAAATTCTACTGTTTTTCCTATTTGCGAAGTTACGGTATACTCCGTCGTGCAAACGTAATTTTCGCCCGAAAAAGCGCCGTATGTTTTAATCTTTAAAAGATTTTTATCCTTTAAGTTTTCGTTTAGGGATTCTCGCATTTTCGCAAGCGCCAAATTTATCATTTCGTCTTTCGTGTATAAAACTTCTCGCTCTCCGTAAAAGACTTGAAATTCACGCTCAATCGAGATTGGAATTTTCTTTCCTAAAAAGGTGTGAAAATCACGTTTTTCTTTTATTATATCACACTCTTCTTCACTTTTGCTATATATTTTTAAAAAATTAAAAGAAAAATCAAAAAAATTTAGCTTAGTTTTGGTCTTTTTTCTCTCCGTTTCGTATTTTTTCACCTCACTTGACGCAACTTCAACCGAAAGCTTATCGGAAAATCTACCGATCACGCTTCCCTCAGCATAGCAAAAACCGCCGCCAAGCTCCCCGGGTATCACGCCCGAAATAAGAATTTCCCCTTTCTTAACGGTTTGCCCCGCCTTAACCACGGCAACGCCCGACTTCACAGTGATTTCTTCTATTACCGCATCACACTCTGCAACAACGTTTGCAAAGCCGCTTTTTTGAGCATTTTCCTCATGATCAATTTTATCTATAACCTCAACGTATAACACGACGCCCCTTTGATTTATGTTTATCCAGGACACGTTTTCGCTCGCCGAAAGCATTTCCGCTTCAACCAAAGCCTTGTCAATTTTCGAAAAAGGCGCGCCGGGCGCGACGCCAAAGGAAGAAAGCTCCTTTAATATTTCCCCCTCACGCCCTGAAAGCGAGCCTTGAATTCTTATATCCCAAACTCGTGAAGAAGAAAATATACATAAAAAAAGCGAAAGAAATACGGCTGCGATTATACCGTATCTTGTCTTATATCTTTTTAAAATCCCGAAAATTCCCCGGGCTTCCGATGCGGAATATTCAATCTTTCCCGACAAAATCTTATTTATTCTTCTGAAATCACGTTCCGAAACCAAAAATTCCCCGTTTTCAGCTTTAAGAGAAATTCCGACTTTCAAAAGCTCGTTTAAAAAGTCCTTAAGGTATTTTTCCTCAACCCGAATCTTTCTGTACCCGAAAATAAGAAAATCAATTCTTGGTAGTGCCAAATTCAAAAACCTCAAGCTTTCCCGATATTTCTACCGTTTTATCTTCGTAAAGAGCAATGGAAAGTCGTTCGCCGCGAATGGACAGAATTTCTTTGCCGTGTTTTAATGCAACGTGGGTATCCGAAAACTCCGAAATTCTTTTAACACCCGATATAGACATAAGGTAAGCGCCGTCCGATTTATCAATTTCAACGTGAAAAGGCGAATATTGCGACAAGAGCTTTGACACCGGCTTTTTAAGTTTTTTTATCTCATGGGGCATTATAAGCCACCGCCTTTCATAAATCTTTAATAAAGTCTATGAAGGACGGAATAAATAATGAAGCGAAATGGCGAAAAATTAAGATTAAGAAGAAAATACAAGGCAGAATATTCAAATTTATTAGTATCTCTCATAATATTCATTTTAAGTTTATGCTTGATTTTTCATTTTTCTCCTAAAATTTCTTCGGAAGTGAAAAAAGGGCTGGAGCTTTGCTTTGCTGTGATAATTCCCTCGGTTTTTCCTTTCACGGTGCTTTCCGATATTATGCTCTCCTTTATGAGATTTGAAGAAATAGGAGCTTTGAGGCGAGCTTTTTTCCGCATCTTTAAAATTAACGGATACGCCCTTTCGGCATTTTTGATAGGTCTTATTTCCGGATTTCCGATAGGTGTAAAAATCGCGCGCGAATTATATCTTTCGGGAAAAATTTCAAAAAACGAATGTGAGCGCCTTATCGGCTTTTCGAACAACGCAGGCCCTGCGTTTGTCATCTCGGGGATTGGCTTTGCGCTTTTAGGCTCGGCAAAGCTCGGAGTTTTTCTTTACCTCGTTTCTATGCTTTCATCCGTAACGGTAGGCTTCTTTTCCCGATTTTTTGCAACGTATGAAGAAGAAAAAGCGCATCAATCTGAAATATCCTTCTCTTTTGCAAGTTCAATAAAAAACGCAACGTACAGCACGGTTTCAATATGCGGATTTATAAGCTTTTTCTCCGTCGTCACGGGTTTTATATCTTACGCCTTAAAAAACAAAAATCTCGTAGCATTGTTTACTTCTTTTTTAGAAATAGGCAACGCCGCAAATTTTATCGCAAAGGAATCTACGCTCCCCCTCCCAATAAAGCTTTCGCTTTTGGCTTTTGCAATAAGTTTTTCAGGACTCTCCGTACATATGCAGGCAAAAAGCTTTCTTCTCGATACGGATATATCAATGAGAAAATATTATATTATGAAGATTTTTTCAGGCTCCCTTTCCGCCGTTACCGTGTCCTTGACGTATATTATCGCAAAATAAAAAGTCGAGGATATAAGCTATCCTCGACAATCGGTTGTTATAAATAAATTATCACTTTGTGTAATCAATTATAGGCCCATGAATAGTTCCGTCTTCTCCGACATGGAAATCTTCGTTGATTTCAGGCAAGGGCGGCGGCGCTACAGTTTCTCCGCCTTTGTTTTTATCGCAAGACGCAAGCGCAAATATAAAAATGAAAGTAAAAAGTAATGCAAATATTTTTTTCATGCTTATTTCCTTATATAATATGTTATTCGTTTAAGAGCCGAAATTTCAACGCATTTTACCATATAAAAGCTCGGTATATTAAGTATAACATAAAAAAATTCACTTTGCAATAGGAAATCCAATATAAATTATTAATATTTTTTAAATTCAAAATTCCCCCAAATACCAATTCACGAAATTTCGATTTTGCCAACGATTTTTTTAAAAATTTGTCGTTTTGAGTTCAGAATTGGTAATATTTACCATTTTTAAGGGTGAATTTTTGTCAAAGTTTTTATATATTTGCCTCTTGTTTTGATTGGAAAATTATGGTAGAATTGTTTTACTTCCAAAAATTACCATATTTTACAAAAACAACAAAAACAAAAGGAGAAAGAAAATGGAAAACAGCGTAAAAATACTGATTTGTGACGAAAATGAAGAAGAAAGAGCGAGACTCGCCACAGGACTTATCAAGGCGGGATACAAAATTACAGAGGAAGCAAGAAGCAGCGAAAGCGCTTTTGAAATGATAAAACACGGCGCTTACGATCTTGTTATCATAGATCTTTGGCTTTCGGGAATTGACGGAATCGGCCTTATAAGAAAAATAAAGGCGCAAGTCCAAGAGAAGCGCCCGTCGATCATACTTATGTCACCCGTAAATAAACAGAATATACTTCTTGAGGCGTCGGAAAGCGGAGCTGATCTTTGTATTCCCAAGCCCTACGACATCAATTCCCTTATTTTCCACGTTGAAACGCTTATAAAATCAAAAATGCGCTCCCCAGAGCTTTTGCGCCAGAATACGCACTCGGATATGGAAGCTCAGGTTACTAAAATCATTCATCAAATAGGCGTTCCTGCGCACATCAAGGGCTATCAATATCTGCGCACCGCAATACTTATGACAATCGAAGATAGCGACGTTATAAATTCCGTAACGAAAATTCTCTATCCGGGCGTTGCAAAGAAATATCACACCACAACCTCACGTGTTGAAAGAGCGATACGCCACGCAATTGAGGTCGCATGGGATAGAGGTGACGTCGATACGCTCAATTCCTACTTCGGATATACTATCCAAAATACTCGCGGAAAGCCCACAAACTCGGAATTTATAGCAATGATTGCAGATAATCTTCGTTTGAAGTATAAATTTGCCGTTGTGTAAAAGCGGAATAAAAAGCCTGCGCTTACAAAAATAAGCTGTCCGCAAGAGCGAACAGCTTATTTTATATTTACTAGAAATAACGGCGACCTTCCATTGCTCTGAAAAGAGTCACCTCATCTGCGTATTCAATATCTCCGCCAACGGGAATTCCGTAAGCAAGTCTTGAAACTTCAACCTCGTGCGGCTCTAAAATCTTGGCAAGATACGCCGCAGTGGTATCACCGCCGGGCGTTGGGTTTGTTGCGATAATCACTTCTTTTACCGCGCCGCCGCTCACCCTTTCAACGAGTTCTTTTATATTAAGGTCATTAACGGTTACGTTATCAATCGGAGAGAGCGCTCCGCCAAGAACGTGGTAAACGCCGCGATAGCCGCGCACCTTTTCCATAACCATAACGTCCTTTGCGTTTTCAACTACGCAAATCACGGAAGAATCACGATCCTCGTTTGAACAAATATCACACTTATCGGGGTTTTCGGAAAGACCGAAACAGACGGGACATTTATGCACGTCACGCTTGATGCCGACAAGAGCCTCGCTGAATCTTACGACCTCGTCGTCGTTCAAATTCAAAACGGCAAAAGCGTAACGCGCCGCAGTTTTAGCGCCAACGCCGGGAAGACGTCTGAATTCCTCAACGAGCCTTTGGATAGGGGTTATATATTCTGCCATTATCAGAAAAGACCGGGGATTCCGAGATTTCCAAGTCCGCCGGTAATAGCTTCCATTTCCTCAGCGGATGTGGTTTCAACCTTTTTGATAGCCTCGTTTACTGCGGCAACGATAAGGTCCTCGAGGGTTTCAACGTCATCGGGATCAACAACCTCGGGATCGATTTTAACGGAGAGAATTTCTTTTTTTCCGTTTATTTTAAGATTAACAACGCCGCCGCCCGCAGATACGTCATACTCACGAGCCTCAAGCTCCTCCTGCTTTGTGACCATATCCTCTTGCATTTTCTTAAGCATTGCCTGCATATTTCCGGGGCCGCCGCCCATTCCCTGCGGTAATCTGACTTTCATTTATTTATCCTCCTAAAATTTCAAAGCATTTTCAATTTCATTTGCATGATTCAAGCTCGCCGTATTAAAGCTTTCAAGCTTAACGTTTACGTTTTCGGGAGCAATTCCCGATTTTTCTGCGATAGCGCCCCTCAAAAGCGCCATCTCAGGCACGCTTTTGCTAAGCCTTTCAACGTAAAAGGCGTCGAGCTTTATAAGGTAAGAATATTCACCGACAAGATACGCCTCGCCTTTTCTGAGGCCTGCGCCAAGCGGAGGCTTCAATTCCGATATTCTGTCAACAACCGAGCCCCAAAGCGTAAACGGCTGATAGTTTTTCACCGCTTGCGCCTTCGTTTCGGGTTTTGAAGCGGAAGGCTCTGCCTTAGGCGCGGGCTTCGGCGCATCCTTTTTTGAGCTTTCGGGAGCGGGATTTACCGAAATCGCGCCCATTTTTATCATAGAAAGCTGTTTTTCAAGCTCTTCTATTCTTAAAGCCAAAGCCTCGGGCGTTGCCAAAAGCTTTGAATCGCACATTCTTGTAAGAGCGATTTCCGCAACGCTTCGTTTGGAATTTTGCGAGCGTTGCATATCTGCGAGCGCCTCTTCTAAAAGCGTTGCGTGGTAAGAGAGCTTTGCCATTGAAAAGCTTTCCGCAATTTCTGTAAGAGAAACGAACTCGTTTTCCGTTAAATCAAGATAAGCTTTTGCCGTATCCGAATTTTTAACGACCATTATATCTCTGTAGGTATCTATCAATTCTTGCCAGAATACCGAAATATCGGCGCTTCCCGATACGACCTCGTCAACCGTTTTATAAACTGCCGAAAAATCGGAGCGACCGAGAGCCGCCGCAAGAGTATAAACGACTTCCCTGTTTCCCGTTCCGATAGTGGAAGAAACGAGATTTGCGTCTATCTTCTCACGAGAGCCTGCGCAAAGCTCAAGCAAGCTAACCGCATCTCTCATACCTCCGCGAGAAGCTCTTGCTATAAGCCTTGCTCCGTCAGGAAGAAGCTCGATTTCCTCCGCCGCTGCAATTTTTTGAAGGCGCGACACTATAACGTCCGACGTCATACGTCTGAAATCAAAGCGCTGGCAACGTGAAACTATCGTAGTCGGAAGCTTGTGATATTCCGTAGTTGCGAGAATAAACACAACGTAAGACGGAGGCTCTTCAAGAGTTTTAAGAAGAGCGTTAAACGCCTGCGTTGACATCATGTGAACCTCGTCTATTATGTAGACGCGATATTTCAAAAGAGCGGGTGTGAAGCTTATTTCATCCTTGAGTATTCTTACGTTATCAACGCCGTTATTACTTGCGGCGTCCATTTCGATAACGTCAGTTGAAGTTCCAAGCTCAATGGAACGGCAGGACTCGCAAGCGTTACAAGGATTTCCGTTTCTCGGATTTTCA
>JAZRGJ010000162.1:0-3234 GCA_045644125.1 Eubacteriales bacterium
TCTTACGTTATCAACGCCGTTGTTACTTGCGGCGTCCATTTCGATAACGTCGGTCGACGTGCCAAGCTCAATAGAACGGCACGATTCGCACACGTTACAAGGATTTCCGTTTCTCGGATTTTCACAGTTGACGGCTTTAGCGAGAATTTTTGCGCAGCTCGTCTTTCCCGTTCCGCGAGAGCCGCAGAAAAGGTAGGCGTGCGATATTTTTCCGCTGGATACCTCATATTTGAGTATATCCGTTACGGATTTCTGACCACACACGTCGTCAAAATCAAAAGGACGCCATTTGCGGTATAGAGCTTTATAATCTGCCATAAATCCTCCTGAACGGCAAGCTTGAAATATCAAAAAAGCGCTTCAGCCGACCGCCGGGGTTCAGCATAAGCGCGGCATTTATTCCGCGTGTCAGAAAGAGCCATACACCTCTTCGTCGAAGTGCGCTTACATACGGTAGCCGCCACCTCTGCTCCAAACAGGCAACCTCGCGGCACACTTGATAAACTGCTTAATGCTGCTTGGTTCCCCACCTGACATGGTTCACAGCCTCAAGTTGCGCAAGACCCATTTTTCAACACAGAAAAATGACGGCGCAGACTACACAAACACAGCCCTCGGAAGAGGAATTGACCCCTGCTATAGCGGATTTCAGGTACAAGGCGCCGCTACCTCCCCGGCTGGTATGACTCCGTCTGACACGCGGAATATTAGTTACTAAAATATTATAACAAACAAAAACAAAAAATGCAATAGCTTTTTAATATTTTATAAAACTTTAAGTTTAAGCGCCGAAATCTCACGTTTTTCGACTCGAAAACGGCTATATTACGTAGCCGCCGCTCACGTTCAAAACGTCACCCGTGATAAATGCGGCGTTATCCGAGGCAAGAAAAAGCGCGGCGGACGCCACCTCTTCGGGTTTTCCGACTCTGGCGAGCGGAGTGTCGTCGGCAAATGACGCTCTGTCGGCATCCGATAGGTTTTTATTCATATCGGTATCAATAAATCCCGGCGCAATGGCGTTAACGCATATGCCGGACGGGCCGAGCTCTTTAGCGAGAGCTTTCGTAAGTCCGATAAGCGCCGCTTTGCTTGCGGAATAATGAACCTCGCACGAAGAGCCGCTGATGCCCCAAATCGAAGATATATTTATAATTCTTCCCCATTTTTTTGAAATCATATCGGGAAGCGCGGCTTTTGAAAACAGAAATGCGCCGCCAACGTTGACGGCAAAGGTATCGTTCCACTCGTCAAGACTTATATCGGTGAAAAGCGAAAAAGAAGAAACGCCGGCATTGTTTATAAGAATATCGATTCCGCCAAGCGTTTGGCGAACGAGATTTACAGCGTTGATTACCTCGCTTTCGGAGCGAGAATCGGCTTTAACTGCAAGAGCCGCATATTTTTCGCTTATTCTCAAAGCCTCGTCTTCGGATTTATTGTAAGTAAATGCGACTTTATATCCCGCTATGGAAAAAGCTTCTACGAGTGATTTCCCGATGCCGCGGCTGCCGCCCGTTATAAGAACGTTTTTCAAGGTGCACCTCCAAAATATTTACACAACAATTATAACCGAGTTGCGCTTATATGTCAAGAAATTTTAAAAATACTTTATCCAGGAGTTGCGATATGCTGTTAATTATCAGCGAAAACAAACAAATTGCAGAGGATTTGTCCGATATGTTCAATTTTATGGGAGTTTTATCTTACGCATTAACTCCCGAGGACGCGCCTCTTGAAAATCCTGAAATTTACCGTGCAATTTTAGTTATGTCGCCGGAAAAAATAAAAAACGGCGAGGAGTTATATTTAATGCTCGAAACCTACCTGAAAAACATTCCCGTTTTTTCTCTCGGGAAAGCGCCGACTGATATAAATTTCTCATACGAATTGAGTGAAAATCTTTCTGCGGCAGAGATATTTGACGCTATTTGCAAGCGTTGCAGAGAGTGCGGCTTTTCTTCTCCGGGAGATTACCGACTTGAGTTTATCAACGCATCCGTAACAAACTCCGAAACGCTTTTCTTTTCGCAAAATCTTAAGCTTACAAAAACGGAGCTTATGATAGTAAGAGTTCTTTTGCGCCACTTTCCAAGTCCTATAAAACCCTTTGAAATTTTGAAATTCGCATTCAGAAAAAACAGAACGCCAGACGAGCCGAGTATAAGAACTCACATATCAAAAATCAACAAAAAGGCTAGTAAAATTTCGGGCAGAAACTTGATTTTCAATTTCGGCAAAAACGGTTACATACTAAAATCCCACTAAAAATCAAACCTTCTTTGAAAGGCGGAAACTTGACAAGCTCCGTATGCATATACTTGAAAAAAAGCACTCGGAGGCACTATGTTTTCTCTTACAAAAACACTTTTGCGTTTCATTTCCTTAATACTCGGAATAAGCCCGGGACAGAACTTTCCCCCGCCCCTTTCAAAAAGCGAAGAAGAGGCGCTGTTTTCAAAAATGAAAGCGGGCGATGCCGATGCAAGAGCAAAAATTATAGAACACAACTTGCGGCTCGTTTCGCACGTAATACGGAAATATTACTCTTCATACGGAGAAGAAGACGAGCTTTTATCAATTGGAAGCGTCGGTCTTATCAAAGCGGTTGATACCTTTAAAAGCGAAAAAGGAACGAGATTTGCCACCTACGGCGCAAAATGCGTTCAAAACGAAATTTTAATGTTTTTTCGCTCGCAAAAGAAAAATTCCTCCGAGGTATCCATCAACGAAACCATAGACATAGATAAAGACGGCAATCCCTTAACTTACCTTGATATTATAAGCACGGACGATACGATGGCGGAGGACGTCGAGCTGAAAACATATCTTGAAAAGCTTCGAATTTTGGTTGACGAGAGGCTTTTCGGACGAGAAAAAGAAATTATAATTCTCCGTTACGGCTTAAAAGGCTACGCGCCGAAAACGCAAAGAGAGGTTGCGAAGCATCTCGGCATTTCACGCTCCTACGTTTCAAGAATTGAAAAAAAGGCGCTGACAGACCTCAAAAATGCGTTTGGAAACGTAAAACCTAATTTTGACGCATAAAAATCTTGTATAAAGCTTAAAAAAACGGACAAAATACAAACGGACCGAGTCCACAATAAAAAGCCGAGGTTTTAAAAAATGATGATAATCAACAAAATAGCCCTTGCGCTTGCTATAGTAGGCGCGCTTAACTGGGGCTTAGTCGGTCTTTTCACTTTTGATCTCGTAGCTTGGATATGCGGCGGA
>JAZRGJ010000163.1:0-3171 GCA_045644125.1 Eubacteriales bacterium
TGTAATTACTGTTTTTTCTCTTGTTTTTCATCTTTGCTCCATTATATTTCGTTTTCTTTTTGTTGCTTTTCATCCTCTTCGGCGCTCTTGATAATTGCGTAATAATCCGTCATTATTTTAAGAGCGACGTCAAGCGCATCCATACCCGACGTAAGCTTCAGACTTACGTCCTTCGGCGCTCCCCGCCTGAAACCGAGGCCACGGTATTTCACGAAAAGCTCACCTAAGGCTTCAAGTGAAAATTTTTCGCTTGTGAATATAAGCGTTCCGTCTTGAAGTGAAATCTTATTCACGAGCGCGCGTGAAGCTATCAAACGAAGATTTACGACGTCAATAAGCCTTATTACCGAGCGAGGAGGCTCGCCGAATCTATCGCAAAGCTCGTCAATAATATCGGTTTTATCCTCTTCGGTTTCGATATGGGATATTTTTTTATACATCTCAATGCGCACGCTCGCAGAATGAACGTAGCTTTCGGGAATATAAGCGTCTGCCCTTATATCAACCGTCGCATCGACGAGCTCCGGCTTTTTCTCGCCGCGCTCTTCAAGTATCGCCTCGTTGAGAAGCTTGAGGTAAAGGTCGTATCCGACGCTTTCAATATATCCGTGCTGCTCAGCGCCGAGAAGATTACCCGCTCCTCTTATTTCAAGGTCGCAAAGCGCAACCTTAAAGCCTGCGCCGAATTCCGCAAACTCACGTATCGCCTTAAGTCTTTTTGCGGCAATCTCGGTAAGCGCCTTTCCCTGTCTGTAGGTAAAGTAGGCGTACGCCTGTCTTTCGCTTCTTCCGACACGTCCTCTTAGCTGGTGAAGCTGAGAGAGTCCCATGCGGTCGGCGTTTTCAATTATAAGCGTATTTGCATTGGGCAAGTCAACGCCCGTTTCTATAATACTCGTGCAAACGAGAATATCTATCTCGCCTCTTACAAGAAGCTGCCATATATCCTCAAGCTCGTCTTTATCCATTTGCCCGTGGGCATACGCAACTCTTGCGGCAGGGAAAGCCTTTTCTATTCTTGCGGCAACGAAAGCAATGTCCGACACCTTATTGTAAAGGTATAAAACCTGGCCGCCACGCAAAAGCTCCTTGCTTATTGCGTCAAATATTATTCCGTCGTCGTATTCAAGCACGTAGGTTTGAACGGGGTGTCTGTCGCCCGGCGCTTCGTCAAGCACAGACATATCGCTGATTCCGTTCATAGCCATATTAAGCGTTCTCGGAATAGGCGTTGCGGAGAGGGTTAAAACGTCAACGTTGCCCGCTATCTCTTTAAGCTTTTCTTTTTGGGCAACACCGAATCTCTGCTCTTCGTCAACGATAAGAAGTCCGAGATTGCGGAATTCAAGTTGCTTTGAAAGAAGCTTGTGCGTTCCTATAAGAATATCTATCGAGCCCTGACGGGTTCTCTTTAAAATATCCGCTTGCTGCTTCGGAGTTCTGAAGCGTGAGATCATCTCAACCGTTACGGGATAATTTCTCATTCTTGCCGAGGCAGTTTCAAAATGCTGAAGCGCAAGAATCGTCGTCGGAACGAGTATCGCTACCTGTCTTCCTCCCATAATAGCCTTGAAAGCCGCTCTGAGAGCAACCTCGGTTTTGCCGTAGCCAACGTCACCGCAAAGCAAGCGATTCATGGGAACGGGGCGCATCATATCACGCTTTATCTCTTCTATCGCCACGAGCTGCGAGGTGGTTTCCTCATAGTCGAAGCTCGCCGCAAATTCATCCTCAAGCTCTGAGTCAAGCGGAAATGCGATTCCGGGTTTTCTCTGGCGCTCTGCGTAAAGTTTTATTAACTTTTCGGCTATATCCTGAGCCGATTTTTTAGCACGGGCCTTGACTCGAGCAAAATCTCCGCCCATTTTGGAAAGCTTAACCGTTCCGTAGGATTCTCGCTCTCCGATATATTTTCCTATATAGTCAAGTCTGTCGCAGGGCACGAAAAGCTTATCCGTACCCGCATATCTTATCGTGATATAATCACGGCTTGCGCCGTCGAGCCGTATCGTTTCCATTCCCTCGAAAATACCGATACCGTAGTTTGCGTGGACTACGTAATCGCCGACCGTAAGATCGGCATAGCTCATGATTCGCTGACCTGCGCCGCCCACCTTTTTAAGTATGCGCTGACGGCGGCGATTTGCCATTATGGCTCTGCCCTCGTCCTCCGCCATGGAAAGAACGGCAATCTTCGGAACTAAAAGCTCGTATCCGTCGCACACGCCAACGTCCACGTAAATGCCGCCGGGGTGCGCTTTTTCTATATCAAAATCCTCGCTGTCGTATACAGCCGTCGCCGCTATGTCCTCCGAGAGAAGCGTTGACATAAGGCTTTCCGCTCCCTGCTTGTTAGGGGCGAATATCAAGGTTTTATAAAGCGATTTTCTGTAATTTTTCAAATCCTCAAAGAGCATTGAATGATTTCCGCCGTACGAAACGGTTCTTCTTGAACGGAAACCGAAAAGCCCCGCGAGCTTTCCAAAGCTCATACCACCCGAAAACGGATTTATATGAACGCTCGGATAAACGGAAATAAGCTCCGAGAAGCTCTCGTAGGGAGCAAGGTAATCAGCGTCCTTTTCCGCTATAAGCCCGTTATCGATAAGCGCCTGCCTTTGAGATGCAATTCTCTCGCTCACACGCTTATATTCTTCCTTGACCTCGTTCGTGCCGAGAACGAAAAGCGCGGTCTTGTTTTCGAAATAGGAAAGAAGCGTTTGCGCAAAAGGATAAATGAGCTTCAAATACTTATCTTTGAAATCAGCCTGCGAGCCCGAGGAAAGAAGAGCAAGCTCCTCCGAAAGCTTCGCATCGGCATCGGGATTTTTCGCCCTCTTTTTCTGCGCTTCTATCGCTTTTTTTATGCGAACCCCCGCATCCGTGTCAATTATTACCTCGGTTGCAGGTATGAGCTCCAAGAGCTCCGCCGAGTCCGACGAGCGCTGAGTTAAGGGATCAAAATATACCATTCGGTCTATTTCATCGCCGAAAAATTCTATTCTTATCGGGTGCTTTTCCGCTCTGTGCCAAACGTCTATTATGCCGCCTCGTTTCGAAAACTGACCTGCGCCGTCAACCAAGTCAACGTTTTTAAAGCCGAGAGACGTCAGCTTCGAGGCAAGCTCTTCGGGCGGAAATTCATCACCCGGCGAAAGCTTTAAGGAAAAC
>JAZRGJ010000164.1:0-4732 GCA_045644125.1 Eubacteriales bacterium
AAGCTTACCTGCTTCCGCAACTATTTCGGCTTCCTTTTCATGATGCTTTGCGTTGAGGACGGTGTGGGGAACACCGTTTTTGCGAAGAAGCTCGGAAAGCTCTTCGGAGCGGTCGATTGAAACCGTGCCAACGAGGACGGGCTGTCCTTTTGCGTGACATTCTTTGATTTGATTTACGATTGCGTAAAGCTTTCCGCGGCGGCTTTTGTAAACCGCATCGTTGTGGTCGCGCCTTATCATAGGCTTGTTAGTCGGCACTTCAACGACGTCGATTGAGTATATCTGGCGGAATTCGTTATCTTCCGTGAGCGCCGTTCCCGTCATGCCCGAAAGCTTCGAATACATACGGAAATAGTTCTGGAAGGTAACCGTCGCTATAGTTCTCGTTTCCTTTTGAACCTTAACTCTTTCTTTTGCCTCGATTGCCTGGTGCAAGCCCTCGTTATAGCGGCGTCCGGGCATAAGACGGCCCGTAAAGGTGTCAACTATAATAACGCTTCCGTCCTTTACGATATAATCGTCGTCACGCTTCATAACGCCGTGCGCCTTGATAGCGACGTTTACGTGGTGGTAAAGCGATGAGTTCTCGGGATCGGAAAGGTTTTGAATATTGAAGAATTTTTCAACCTTGGCAATACCGTTTTTGGTAAGAACTGCGGTTCTTGCCTTTTCGTCTACAACGTAGTCTTCGTCAAAATCATTATCGGCTTTCGAGTCCATTTCTTTGATTACGTGCTTTGAAAATGCGCGCACGCAACGGTCAACGGTATCGTAAAGCTCGGTTGATTTCGCGCCTTGTCCCGAAATTATAAGGGGCGTTCTCGCTTCGTCGATAAGAATTGAGTCAACCTCGTCGATAATTGCAAAATTATGTCCTCTTTGCGACATACGCTCACGGTAAACGACCATGTTATCACGAAGATAGTCAAATCCGAGCTCGTTATTGGTTGCGTAGGTTATATCTGCCGCATAAGCCGCCTTTTTCTCGGCATGATTCTGGCCGTGAACGATAAGGCCCGTCGTAAGACCGAGGAAAGAATAGACACGTCCCATTTCCTCGCTGTCACGTGTTGCGAGGTAATCGTTAACTGTAACGATATGCACGCCCTTTTCGGAAAGAGCGTTGAGGTAAGCGGGGAGCGTTGCAACGAGGGTTTTACCTTCACCCGTTTTCATTTCGGCAATTCTGCCTTGGTGCAAAAGAATACCGCCGATAAGCTGGACACGGAAAGGGCGCTTGCCGAGCACACGGTCGTCAGCCTCTCTCACGAGCGCAAATGCCCAGGGGAGAATATCGTCAAGCGTTTCTCCGTTTTTAAGTCTGGTTTTAAGCACGTCGGTATATTCTCGGAGCTCGTCGTTCGTCATTTGCGAAAATTCGGGCGCAAGCTCTTCTATTTTATCAACTATTGGGATAAGTTTTTTAACTTGTTTTTCACTATAGCTTTTGAAAAGTCCCATTTTGATTTCCTTTCGGATTTTTACGTATTGCGTTATTAAATGCCATTATACCATATTTATGCGTAAAAATAAATAAGAAAACTAAAATATTTTAATTTTTTTTACAAAGTCATTGTTTTTACTTGGCGAAAGTTGTATAATTCTTGTATCGCTTACATAATTTTTGATTTTCGAGGTAAGATAGATGAGAAAAATAAATATCGTATTGTATTCACCGGAAATTCCGCAAAATACGGGAAATATATCACGCACCGCCGCTGTCACGGGGGCGATTCTTCATATCATTCGCCCGATAGGCTTTGAAATTTCAGATAGAACGCTGAAGCGAGCAGGGCTTGATTATTGGGATAAGCTCACGCTTTTCTACTACGATTCATACGAAGATTTTCTGTCGAAAAACGAGGGAGCGGAGCTTTACTTCTTTTCGGCAAAGGGCAAGAAAAGCTATGCCGAGATAAGCTATCCAGATAACGCATTTTTCGTTTTCGGAAAAGAATCCGTAGGGCTTCCCGAAGATCTTATCGAAGAAAATATTGATAGATGCGTGCGTATTCCGATGCTTGCGGGGGTTAGATGCTTAAACCTTTCAAACAGCGTGGCGATAGCCGTCTACGAGTTTTTCCGTCAAGGAGGATTCAGCGGATTTACCTGGTGAAAACGGAAAGGCTTTTATGAAAGAAAAATGTAAAATCGTTCCAACCGTACTAGGTCAGGATCTTGGCGCATATTCCGTTGCGAAAGCGTTTCACGAGGCTTTTCGTGTGAAAACTCATGCTTTTGGAAGATATAAATGCGGAATATCGGAATTTTCTAAAATAATTAAAACAGAATTTTGCTCGGGCTATGATAAGATTGACTCATTCTTGCCCGAGCTTATTTCTTTTGCAAAGAAAAACAGAGGCAAAACCTTGGTTTTGATTCCCTCAACCGACGCTTACGTTGAATTCGTCAGCGAAAACAGACGTGAGCTTGAAAGATATTATAAATTTTTGATTCCGTCCTCGGAGCTTATCAAGAAGCTTACGGATAAGGCGTCGTTTTATTGCGAGCTTTCAAAATACGGTATCGAATATCCCGATTTCACCTTGCTCGAGGAGGGGGATAATTATTTAAAAAAGCTCGGCAAGTTTGATTATCCTGCCGTTATAAAGCCATCGGTCAGCGCTGAATATTGGCGGCATCCCTTTCCGGAAATGAAAAAGGTCTACTACCCGAAAGATAAGGATGAGTCGGGCAGCATAGTTGCGGCATTCAGATATTACGGATACCGTGAGGGGATAATTCTCCAAAAATTGATAAAAAATGCCGAGATTTACGTATATACGGCGCTTTATAACAGAAAAAGCGAGTGCGATTTCGGAGTTTTCGGCAAGGTTGTTTTGGAGGAGATCGGTGAAACTTCATCCGGAAACCATTCCGCCATCATAACCGAAGAGAGAGCGCCGCTTCTTGATAAGCTTGACAGAATGGCGAAGGATTTGGGATATACGGGCTTTGCGAATTTTGATATTTTAAAGGCTGACGGAAAATTTTACGTCTTAGAGCTTAACGCAAGGCAGGGAAGAAGCTGTGATTATATCCGATGCGCAGGCGTTAATATTGCAAAGCGGCTTTTGTTTTGCTTGGGGGATTCGGAGCATTGCGGAAGAATCGGATACGATAAAATATTCTGGCACTATCCGCCGCTTCGCGTTTGCTTTAAGTATATGAACGTAAAAGACAAAAGAGAAGCGAAATCCCTCAAAAGAGCGAAGCGTTGCTTTTCGGCGTTGGGATATAAAAGGGATTTGATTTTAAATCCGGTGCGCGGAGCTTACGTCACGCTTCACTCAAAAAGGCTAAAGAAACGGTTTAAAAAAGATTTTTCTCATAGGACGTAGAAGCGAATTATGGTTTTGTCTTTAATTCTTGAAAAGCTTTCGGAATCGGAAGAGGTGGAGTATAAAAGCTTTGGAAATGCGGCGTGTGAAAAAATCGAAATAGAAGACGTCACGCCGTCATCCGAAAGATGCACGGAGAAAAGCATTTTCGTTTGTATCAAGGGTGAGCGGCGCGACGGAAACGAGTTTGTAAGCTCGGCTGAGGATAGGGGCGCGCAGGTTTTTGTAAGCGAAAGACGTGAGCTTAAGATTAAATGCGGAATTTTAATATTTTCAAATAACGCAAGAAAAACTATGGCAGAAATAGCAAAAATCCTTTTCTATATTCCAAAGGGCGCAATGCTTAACGTTGGGATAACGGGGACGAAGGGCAAAAGCACGGTGTGTGAGCTTACGGCAAAATGCCTAAGGGCGCTTGGCGTAAAAACGCTTTCCGTAGGGACTCTCGGCGCTTATATTGACACGCCCATTACGCTTTCAAACACAACGCCCGACTCAAGCGTTTTATATCCCTTACTAAAAAAGGCGTACGACGGGGGCGCGCGAGTTTCTGTCATTGAGGTTTCGAGCCAAGCGCTGAAAGACGAGCGAGTTTTCGGAATTGATTTCGATATTGTTGCCTTTACTTCGTTTGGGACCGACCATATAGGAGACGGCGAGCATAAGAATTTAAGCGATTATATTGCGGCAAAAAGAAAGCTTTTCACGTCATACGGGGCAAAGCTTGCCGTAGTTAATTACGACGATGCGTATTCCTCGTTTTTTTCAGCGGGCGCGCCAAGGCTTATCCGCTGCGGTAAAACCTTAGGCTCGGATTTTCACGTTGGGAAAATTATCGAGGGATTTTTCGGTATGCGCCTCTCTATTTCGGGGATCACCGAAAGCTTTCGCCAAACGGGCGCATTTAACGCTACGAATATCGCAATTGCGGCGGCGATAGTTGAAAAGATTACGAATAAGCCTCTTGATTTAATACTGAAAATTCTCTCGGAAATAAAAATCGACGGTCGCTTTGAGTGCTACAACATTCGCTCACGCTTTGTGATAATCGATTATGCTCATAACGAAAAAAGCTTAAGCGAGATACTGAAAAGCGTGAGGAAAATGACGAAAAAACGGATAATCACGGTTTTTGGCTCTGTTGGCGAGAGAAGTAAAAACCGCAGACGAGAGCTTGCGCTTGCGGCGTCAAAGCTTTCGGATTTTTCCGTTATAACGAGCGACAATCCGGGATATGAAAATCCTTATGAAATTGCGAGCGAAATTTACTCCTTTTACGATAAAAAAGAAAACGCCGACATCGTAGTTGACAGGCGTGAGGCGATTTTACGAGCTTTCATGAAATCAAGCCCAGGCGACGTTATTTTGCTTCTTGGCAAGGGGCATGAGGA
>JAZRGJ010000165.1:0-6212 GCA_045644125.1 Eubacteriales bacterium
ATGTCTTGAAGGATTTTCCGTCTCTGACGATATTCTTTACTTTTTAGCTCCTCGCTATGCAACGTCAAGCTGGATTGCTAATAACCGTGATTACGTTTTCACAGTTAAAAATCACGAATTTTACGCTTGATTTTTTTAAAATTGCTTGAAAAAAACTCCGCATTGTTGTATACTGTAAGTACAAATATTTCTATAGGAGCAGTATTATGGTATACAACTTAAAAGTGGCAGGTCTTGAGCGCGAGCTCACGCTTTGTCCTCTTACAGATTCTCTTTATATTGCGGGATTTATTATGTTCGGTGACGTTGAGCTTACCGAAAAGTGCGCCGAGGCGCTTTATAAGCTTGCCCCCGAGCACGATTTGATAATAACCGCAGAATCAAAGGGTATTCCTTTAGCTTACGAAATGTGCAGAATCTCCGGCAAAAACAGATACGTTCTTGCGAGAAAATCCGTAAAGCTTTATATGAAAAACGTAGTTAAATGCGAAACCAAGTCCATAACCACAGACGCTGTGCAAACTCTCTACATAGACGGTGACGACGCTGAATTTATGAAGGGTAAGAGAGTCCTTATCGTTGACGACGTTATAAGCACGGGAGGCTCGCTTCTCTCGCTTGAAAACCTCGTTAAAACTGCCGGTGGAAACATAGTCGGCAAAATGACGGTGCTTGCCGAGGGCGAGGCTGCAGATAGAGATGATATTATTTATCTTGAAAAGCTCCCTCTTTTCGATAAGGACGGAAATGCTCTTTCATAAGGAGAAAAAATGCTTTATATCGACGTTAATGAATTTAAAGACAGGAAAAGCGATAACGAAATGATACAGGCGGCGCTTGATGCCGCAAAGGACGAGGGGCTTTCCGTTGTAGTTCCTAAAATTAACAAGCGCACGGGCAAATCTATATGGATTATAGAAGATACGGTAAAGCTTCATAGCGGAAGCGTTTTGATTTTGCAGAACGCTCATTTAAGGCTTGCCGATGGCGTCGTGTGTAATATGTTCTCGAATTACGATGAGAGCAATTCCGATATCACGATTAAGGGTGTCGGAAGAGCTATACTTGACGGCGGCACTCATAACGGACTTTACGAGGTTAACGGAATCGCAAGAAGCGTTTCAAAATATCCCGGCAGGAACGCTTATGAAAACTGTACCGTTATCTTTAAATGTGTTGAAAGACTTCTTATTGATAATATAACGGTAAGAGATCAGCGCTATTGGGCTATTTGCCTTTGCGCCGTTACTAACAGCCGCGTTGCCAATATTCATTTTGAAAGTTCCTCAAACGTACCTAATCAGGACGGAGTTGACCTTCTTCCCGGTTGCCACGACGTTATAATCGAGAATATCACGGGATGCACGGGAGATAACGTGGTTGCGCTTAATTCTACGAGAGATGAGCTTTATCCATATACTCCAAAAAGCTTGCGCGACAGTAACATTTATAACGTAACGATAAGGAACCTTATGATTTACTGTGTTGGCGGATGCGCTCTCATACGACTTTTGAATCACGACGGATGTAAGATTTATAATGTAAGAATAGACAACGTTATAGAAACTTCGCCGTGGTCGGAAAATGACGCACCCGTTGCGCAAAATCCCGACCTTGTGATAGTTTCGGACGAGAACGGAAATATTGTAAATACCCGTCACTTAACTCCGGGTGAGGCGGGCTATCGCTGTGAAGCAGCTATCATAATCGGGGAGTCTTACTGGTACAAGTATTCTAAAGCACAGCCGGGTGATACTTTTGGAATTTCCGTTTCAAACGTTATGACTCACGCGCGCTTCGGTATTTGGCTTAACAATGCCGTTAAAGATTCAAGCTTTGAGAATATCAGAGTTTTCGGCAATGGACACACCGCGGTATTCTTCGGCGAGGGCACGATGGAAAGACTCACCTTTAAGGGAATAAGATACGATGAGGACGTTAAGCCTCACGCGGATGATAAGGACATTAGAATAGAATGGAATAACACTGAGTCGCACGGATTGAACGCTGTTTATTTTAACGGAACGAAAGTGCGTGACGTAGAGTTTTCCGATATGCGCCTAGCATCTTCCCTTGACAATGTTTTCGGAGGACACGGTGAGGGTAATGTAATTTGCCGCAATATCGATTCTTCCGGCGTTAAGAATTTTGAAAACGTTGACGGAATTGAATTTTCGTAGAAGCAACTAAAAAAAGAAAGAGCAAGAACTTCATGTTCTTGCTCTTTTAATATTGCTCTCAATTATTCCTTATCTTTATTAGCCTTTTGCTCTTCAATCTTCTTTATAGTGAAAGAAGTGAAGTGAGTTGCAAAAATGATAATTCCGACGATAATGAATACGCCGAGCATACCAAGGCCCATATATTTAAGATTTTCAACAAATGACATAAGGTTAAATTGTAAGTTTCCCATAAATAAATCCTCCTTAACCAAAGAATCCAAGCACTAATGCGCCTGCAATAACGGAAGCAATCTGTCCTGAAACGTTAACGCCTATCGAGTGCATAAGAATGAAGTTTTCGGGATCTTCTTTAAGCGCCATTTTGTGAACGATTCTTCCCGACATGGGGAAAGCGGAAATTCCGGCAGCGCCAATCATGGGGTTGATAAGCTCTTTCTTGAAAATTCTTGCGAAAACGTTGTAAAGCTTTGCGAAAAGAACTCCGCCTGCGGTGTCAACGATAAACGCGATAAGACCAAGTCCCATAATGAGAAGAGTCTGAACGTTCAAGAACTGGCTTGCCGTCATATTGAAAGCGATGGTAATTCCGAGGAATATGGTTATGAGGTTTGCAAGCACCTTCTGCGCGGTTTCCGAGAGAGAATCAAGCACTCCGCACTCACGGATAAGGTTACCGAACATAAGGAAGCCGATAAGCGAGCCTGCGCCGGGCGCGAATACGCACGCAACTATTGAAATAATGATGGGGAAGAGAATCTTCGTTGTCTTTGAAACGCTTCTCTGAGTGTAAGACATACGGATTTTTCTTTCCTCTTTAGTTGTAAGAGCTTTTATAACGGGGGGCTGAATAATGGGAACGAGCGCCATATAAGAGTAAGCCGCAACCGTAATAGCGCCGACGTAATTCGAGCCGAGCTTGTTAGCAACGACTATCGAGGTAGGTCCGTCTGCCGCGCCGATGATGGAAATTGAAGCGAAGTCTTTTGCTTCGGGGAAGAAAACGGAAGCCATACAGAGAGTGAAGAAGATACCGAACTGCGCCGCAGCGCCGAAGAGCATAAGCTTCGGGTTGTTAAGGAGCGGTCCGAAGTCTATCATAGCGCCGATACCGATAAAGAGAAGAAGCGGGAAAAGCTCGTTTGCTATACCTGCGTTATATAAAGTATGCAAAGGTTCTGCAATTCCTGAGTACTCATATACGCTCATGTCTTCACAACATCTGACACCTTCTGCAAATGCCGCTCCGCATTCAGTGCAATTTTTGAGAGTAGTTACAACTGCGGGGAAATTCATAAGAATAGCGCCAAAGCCGATAGGAAGAAGAAGCGTCGGTTCCATTTCCTTTTTTATGGCAAGATAGATAAGAACTCCGCCAATTACCCACATAAGAATCATTTTCCATGTTTCTGGTACTGTGAAGAAAGACAGAAAGCCTTCGAACAAGGTTTTCATAGCATCCATACGTAAGACCTCACTTTATATAAATATTTTTATAAGCAAAAAGGACTCCTCGCGAAGGAATCTTCACGAAAAGTCTTGTTAAACGAAAACGTTTTTGGAAAACCGAGCAAAAGAATTGCTGTTCTGACGGCTTCCAAGCGCAAAGCTTGCGCCAACTACTCCCTTTTCAAGTTAAATTTACCTTTAATATTATAAAACAAAATTACAGAAATGTCAAGAGGAGTTTTGGAAAATGACGGAATTTTATTTAGCAAACTAAAGTTTACATTAAATGCCCAAAAAATTGACTTACCCCCATATCCGTGTTTATTTTTTCGCTATAAGGGCATACTAAACACGGAAAATATGACATTTCTTTTAAAAGGATTTGTCTTTTTTGGGGGGCTTATGCGACTTAATAAGGTTGATATTGTTGGAATAGATACGTCAAAGCTTATAACACTTAAGGAGGCGGAAAAACGAGAGCTTTTGCATCTTGCGAAAGCGGGAGATAAAGAGGCAAGAGAGAGGCTTATCGTTGGAAATTTAAGGCTCGTTTTGTCGGTTATTCAGCGCTTTGCAGGTAGAGGCGACAGCGCAAACGACTTGTTTCAGGTTGGCACGATAGGGCTTATAAAAGCGATAGATAACTTTAATCTTGAGCTCGACGTTAAATTCTCAACGTACGCCGTGCCTATGATAATAGGAGAGGTAAGGCGTCATCTTAGAGATAACACGTCCTTGAGAATTTCAAGAAGTATGCGTGACCTTGCTTACCGCGCGCTTCAGGTAAAGGAAGAAATTTCGGCAAAGGAGGGGCGTGAGCCGGGAATTGCTGAAATCGCAGAAAAGCTTTCGGAGAGCGAGCGTGACGTCGGAGCGGCAATGGAGGCTATCGTTGCCCCCGCCTCGCTTTACGATTCGGTTTATAACGACGGCGACGACTCAAGCTACGTAATCGATAAGCTTGCAGGGGAAGACGACGCAAACGAAGCGTGGGTTGAGAGCATTTCCTTGCGTGACGCTATGAAAAAGCTTAACGAAAGGGAGCTTGGAATTATATCCAAAAGGTTTTACGCAGGCAAAACGCAAATGGAGATTGCCGAGGAAATCGGCATATCGCAAGCGCAGGTATCCCGTCTTGAAAAAGGCGCAATAGAGAAGCTTCGGAAATATATGTCTTGAAGCGGCTCGGCGGAATGTGCTAAAAGCTATATCAAAAAGAGAGAACAAGTCGGAAATCCGAAACGTCCTCTCTTTTTTCTTATTCTAATGAAATTGACATTTCAAGCTCGGAGCTTTTGGCGCGCGAAAGGCTTGTGAGAATTATCTCACGAAATTCGTTCTTATGGGCGATTCCTTTTCGGGAAGTCCGAATTTTTCTCGGCCGAGCGAGATGCTTTTCATAAGGAAAGACATATTTTTTGCAAGTGTTCTCATAGTCTGAAGTCCCTCGCCGTCCTCTGCCGCCTCGCCGGGCTTTGCGCCGTGAACGTTATTCCAAT
Source organism: Eubacteriales bacterium (assembly GCA_045644125.1). Taxonomy (GTDB): domain Bacteria; phylum Bacillota; class Clostridia; order Oscillospirales; family CAG-272; genus UBA1740. Next base: position 5,129 of record JAZRGJ010000165.1, read on the forward strand.
ACTGGCTTGACGCTATCGGCATTCCGCTTATGGTGAAATATTTGTTAAGCTGGTCAAATGTAGCCGTCGTGCCGCCTCGTCTTGCAACTGCAACCGACGCGCCGACTTTCATGCGTTTGTCAAATGGGGAGCTGTAAAACAGTCTGTCGAGAAGAGCCGTCAGGGTGGAGTTTGCAGATGCGTAATATACGGGGCTTCCGATAACGAGTCCGTCAGCGTCAGAAAGCTTTTTCGCTATTTCGTTCACCGCATCGTCAATAACGCACTTTCCCGCCTTATAGCATTTTAAGCAAGCAAGGCAACCCCGTATATTGAGATGCCCTACGTGAACGTAATCAACCTCAATTCCCTCGGCTTCAAAAACGCTTACCATTTCTCGTAAAGCGAGCGCCGTGTTGCCGTTATCCTTGGGACTTCCGTTTAAAATTAAAACTTTCATAACCGTAACCTCAAAAAATATTTTACACTTTTAGTATATTCTACCACAAAAAAAGGTTCTTTTCAAGGAGGGTATAAGATAATTTTATCGGGCGCGCAAATATTTTAATAACTATTGCTAAAGTTTAAAATATATGTTATAATTAAAAAAATTATGATTATTTTGCCGCTTGGCAGATAGGAGCTTCAATGAAAATCGTTCTTGAAAACTTAACGAAAATTTTCCCGTCAAGAAACAAAAAGGAAAATAGCGAGGTCGTTGCCGTTGGCAACTTTAGCTTTGAATTTCCCGACGGAAAGCTTATCGGTCTTCTCGGCCCCTCGGGCTGCGGAAAAAGCACGACGCTTCATTTGATTTCCGGACTTCAGGCGCCCACCTCGGGAAAAATATACTTCGGTGAAGAGGACGTGACGGAGCTTCCCCCCGAAAACCGTGGGGTAGGTCTTGTTTTTCAGAATTATGCTCTTTATCCGCATTTAAGCGTCAGACAGAATATAACTTTCCCCCTTGAAAATCTCAAAGGCGAGGCGAAGCTCACGAAAGAGCAAAGATTTGAAAAGGCTCTTGCTGCGGCAAAGCTCGTGCAGATTGAAGAATATATGGACAGAAAGCCAAACGAGCTTTCAGGCGGTCAGCAGCAGAGAG
>JAZRGJ010000166.1:0-4558 GCA_045644125.1 Eubacteriales bacterium
CATCGTTTTCGAAGGTATTTAAAAATTCTTCTTGCAATTTTTCGCCGCCGAGATGCGCAAAAACAAACTTTTTGTGCGGCGCTTTGCGAAGAAGCTCTTTTGCAAGAGACGGCGGGCAATGCACGTCGTCGGGATATGCAAAATCAACGCCCGCATGGGTTAAAACCACAAGGTCGTATTCTCTTGCTAAGTTTAAAATTTTAACGTAGCCCTCGTCGTTTATATAAGTCCCTTGATAGTCGGGGTGTATCTTTACGCCCAAAAATCCCGAATTGCGAAGCCACTTCATTTTTTCGTCCAATCCCTCGCATGCGGGGTGTATTGCGCCAAAGGATATAAGGCGCTTTTCCTCGTTTTTGAAGCTTTCGTTGATTTCCATTGCGTAGCGGTTAACGCTCTCGAAGCTCTTTGGATTCGTAAGGACCGGCAAGACTTGCGCAATATCGACTCCCGCATCGCAAAGAGTTTTGCAAAGCCCCTTTGCCGTGCCGTCCGAAAAAGCGGGAACACCGCCCTTCATTTTCAGCGTTTCAATGGTTTTTTCCGCAATTTTGTCGGGAAATACGTGCGTGTGAAAATCAATAATCACAAGGATTTCCTTTCAGATTAAATGTTTTTAAGGTCCTCGCAAGAAAGCGTTCTTACGCCGGTAGCGTTAAGAATTTCAAGCAATTCTTCGTTATTTGAAGCCTTAAGCACAACGTATGCGTCCTTAGATTCAATGGAAAGGCCGTACATGTATTCAATGTTTACGCCGTTTGCGTCAGCGCTCTTCAAAAAGCTCTGAAGAGAGCCCGTTTTGTGAGGTATCTCTATAATCAAAACGTTTGAAAGAAGTGAGGAAAAGCCCATTTCTGTAAGCTTTTCTTTACCTTTTGCGGCATCGTCAACGATAAGACGGAGAAGTCCGAACTCCGTTGTGTCGGCAAGGCTTAATGAAAGAATGTTGACGTTGGCGTCTTTAAGCACGCCGAGAACCTCGGAGAGTCTGCCCGATCTGTTTTCGATAAAAACTGTTAACTGTTTTGCAAACATAAGTAAATCCTCCTTAATAAAGCTTGCGCTTGTCTATAACGTGAACCGCTTTGCCCTCGCTTCTGACGAGAGATTTAGGCTCAACTATCTTGATTTTTGCGTTAATGCCGAGCGCCATTTGGATGGTGTGGGCTATTTTTTTGTTCAACGATTCGATAACTCTTATTTCGTCGGTGTAATATTTTTCGAGAAGCTCTACTTGGATTTCGAGCGTATCAAGGTTGTTAACTCTGTCAACTATCATCATATAGTGGGGAGTAACCTCTTCCACCTCAACCAAAGCGGCTTCAACCTGGCTTGGGAAAATATTAACGCCTCGGATTATGAGCATATCGTCAGCGCGGCCCTTGAAGCGAGAAATTCTCGCGCTCGTTCTTCCGCATTTGCAAGGGGAGCGGTCAAGGCTCGTGAGGTCTTTCGTTCTATAACGGATGAGGGGAATACCCTCTTTCGTAAGCGTTGTGAAAGCAAGCTCGCCAAGCTCGCCGTCGGGAAGCGGCTCAAGGGTTTTCGTGTCAAGAATTTCGGGGTAGAAATGGTCCTCGCAAACGTGGAGTCCCTCGTGGTATTCGCAGTCGCAAGCAACGCCGGGGCCCATAACCTCGCTGAGTCCGTAAATATCGAAAGCCTTGATATTGAGGCGGCTCTCGATTTCTCGGTGCATTTTTTCCGTCCAGGGCTCAGCTCCGCAAATAGCCGTCTTAAGCTTGATTTTTTCCTTAAGGCCCTCAAGCTCGAGAACTTCGGAAATGTGAAGAAGATACGAGGGGGTGCAGGCTATTGCCGTTGCGCCGAAGTCAACCATCATCGTGGTGAGCTTTTTCGAGTTGCCCGTGCTCATGGGAACAACCGTTGCGCCGAGCTTTTGCGCTCCGTCGTGCGCTCCGAGGCCGCCGGTGAAAAGGCCGTAGCCGTAGGCTATCTGAATAACGTCGTCTTTCGAAACGCCTGCCATCGTCATGCATCTTGCGACACATTCGCTCCATATGTCAAGGTCGCCCTTGGTGTATCCGACGACGGTCGCTTTGCCCGTCGTGCCGCTTGATGCGTGAATTCTCACGATTTCGGAATTGGGAACGGCAAAAAGACCGAAAGGATAGTTGTCACGAAGGTCGTCTTTCGTCGTAAAGGGAAGCTTCGTTATATCCTCGATTCCCTTTATATCTTCGGGCAAGATGCCCGCATCGTCCATTTTCTTTTTATAAAACGGAACGTTTTTATACATATATTCGACAAGTTTTACAAGTCTTTCACTCTGGAGCGCTGTCATTTCGTCGCGCGACATACACTCGCAGTCTTTATTCCAAATCATTTTTCTTATCCTTTATTGTTTCTTTCAGTGCGCTGATTCATACCCAAGCTCAAACGCTTTAAGGTTTATGTCTACGGTTTTCGGGGGAACTGTCGCCTTGACGGTGTCAAGCCAGAGCTCCTTTTCAAAGCCTATAAACTTTGCGGCAAAGCCGAGTACGACGGAATTTAAAACCTTGCTGTTTCCAAGCTCAAGCGCCGCGCTGCCGCCGTCGATTGAATAAACGGGGTGCGTGTTTTTAAGATTTTCAAGAATATTTTCGGGGTATTCCTTTGCTCCGATAACGACGGTCATCGGGTCGATTCTCGTGTCGTTTACGACGAGAATTCCGTCTTTTTTAAGGAAGTGAGCGTAACGGAGCGCCTCAAGTCTTTCAAAGGATATGATAACGTCCGCCTGGCCTTCTTCAACGACGGGCTCGCAAACCTTATCGCCGAATCTTACGAAGGTTACGACGCTTCCGCCTCTTTGAGCCATTCCGTGCACTTCGGAAATTTTTACGTCAAGTCCTGCCGCAAGTGCGGTTTTTCCTATAATTCTGCTGGTCAGAAGAGTGCCCTGTCCGCCAACGCCTACAATCATTACGTTTTTTGTCATTTTATCTTTCCACCGTTTCTATAGCACCGAATTTGCAGAAGTTCTTGCAAAGGCCGCAGCCGTTGCACATAGTCGCGTCTATTTTTACAGTACCCTCAGCCGTGCGTGTCATGGCGGGGCATCCGATTTTCATACAAGCGCCGCATTTCTTGCATTTTTCCGCATCTACTTTGCAAACAGAGGTGAATTTCTGTCCCTTAAGAAGAGCGCAAGGAGCTTTCGCTATGATGACGGTGAGCGTATCGGAAGAAACGCTTTCCTTGATAACTTCTTCAAGTCCCTTAACGTCAAAAGCATTGATTTCGACGACACGGGGTACGCCTATCGCGCGGCAAAGCGTCGCAAGGTCGATAGCGTAAGTATCTTCGCCTTTAAGAGTTTTGCCCGTTGCGGCGTGCTCCTGGTGGCCCGTCATACCCGTCGTGCGATTGTCAAGTATCATAACCGTGCCCGTTGATTTATTGTAAACCGCATTTATAAGTGAGTTAACGCCCGTATGTAAGAAGGTCGAGTCGCCGATAACGGCAACCCAGTTTTTGATAAATTCCTTGCCTGCGCCCTTTTCCATGCCGTGAAGAGCCGAGATGCTTGCGCCCATGCATATGGTCGTATCTACGACGCCGAGGGGAGCGACAGCTCCGAGGGTATAGCAGCCTATATCGCCCGATGCGTGAATCTTAAGCTTTGAGAGCACCGAGAAAACGCTTCTGTGAGGGCAACCGGGGCAGAGTATCGGGGGGCGAGCGGGTGTTTCCGCTTTTTCAAAAACGCTTTCGTCACGTCCGAAAAGAACGCGGCGAAGAAGATTTGCGCTGTATTCGCCCTGTCTTGTAAACAATTCTTTACCGAGAACCTTGAATCCCCAAGCCTTAACCTGCTCTTCGATAAGGGGCTCAAGCTCTTCAAACACGTAAACCGTCTTAACCTTTGACATAAAATCTTCGATAAGCTCACGGGAGAGGGGATTTACGAGTCCGAGCTTCAAAACGCTTGCCGTGGGGCAAACCTCTTTAACGTACTGATAAGCGATGCCGCAGGTGATAAAGCCTATATCCGTGTCGAGAATTTCCATTTTATTTACGGAGAAATTCTTTGCGTCGCTCGCCATTTTCGCCTCACGCTCTTCAACGACGAGATGTCTGCCTATTGCCGATGCGGGCATCATGACGTATTTCGAGGGGGTGCGCTCGTATTTCTTATCGGAAATCTCAATGCGCTCCGAAAGCTCAACCGCGCTTTGAGAGTGAGCAAGCTTCGTCGTGGTGCGAAGTATTACGGGGGTATCGTATTTTTCGGAAAGCTCAAAGCCGAACTTCAAGAAATCCTTTGCCTCCTGGCTGTCCGAGGGCTCAAGAACGGGAACGTGAGAGGCTCTGCCTATCATTCTTGTATCCTGCTCGTTCTGCGAGCTTGCAAGGCCGGGATCGTCTGCAACTACGAAAACCGAGCCGCCGCCGACACCCGTATAAGAAAAGGTGTAAAGCGGGTCTGCCGCAACGTTAAGGCCAACGTGCTTCATGCACGCCATGCTTCGAACACCCGATATTGACGCGCCGATTGCAACCTCGGCGGCAACCTTTTCGTTGGGCGCCCATTCGGTGTAAACTTCGTCGT